>NZ_JBHYGR010000009.1:113877-120790 GCF_042738155.1 Kitasatospora sp. NPDC059088
GGGGGGGCGCCCCGTTTCTTACCCCCCGCCCGCCGGGGGGGGCGGGGGGCGGGGGCCCCTTGGTGGTGTTCGGGCCCGGCCGCCCCCCCGGGAGGAGCGGAGGCTCTTCCCGGGGCTCCGGCGTCAGCCGTCGGCGGCCGCGCGGTCCCTGGTCGCTCAGACCCGGCCGGCGAAGTCCGGGGCCCAGTTGGCGACGGTCTGGAGACGGACGCCCGAGCTCGGGTTGGCGGCCTCGACGTACTGGCCGTTGCCGATGTAGATGGCGACGTGGTAGACGCCCGAGTCCTGGCCGTTGTTGGACCAGAACAGCAGGTCGCCCGGCTGCAGGCTGTCCAGCGAGACGTGGGTGCTGGCGGCGGCCTGGTCGGCGGCGACGCGCGGGATGTTGATGCCCGCGGCGCGCAGCGCGGCCTGGGTCAGGCCGGAGCAGTCCCAGCCGCCGTTGCCGGTGCCGCCGTAGACGTACGCCTGGCCGACCTTCGACTGGGCGAAGGAGACCGCGGCGGCCATGCTGCCGGAGGCGGCCGGGGCCGGGGCCGGGGTCTGCGCCTGGGCGGCGGGCTTCGACGCGGGCTTGGTGGCGGACGGCTTGCTCTGGGCGGTCGGCTTGGCGTTCACGGCACCGCCGTTCGAGGCCTGGCCGGCCTTCTTCGAGCGGTCGAACCAGGTGAAGTCCGAGCCGGACTTGGCGGCGGAGCCGTCGGCCTGGGCCGAGGTGCCGTCACCGAAGGTCAGCTGCTGGCCCGGGTAGATGGTGTCCGGGCCCTCGGTCAGGGTGCTGCGGTTGAGGTCGTACAGCCGCTGCCAGCCGCCCTGGACGTTGTGCTTGTCGGCGATCGAGGACAGCCAGTCGCCGTCGACGACGGTGTAGCCGCCGGCCTGGGCCTGCGCCTGGCGCTTCTGGGCCCAGGTGCTGTCGGCGGACGGGGCGGAGGCGGCCGCGGCGTCGTCGGAGGCCTGGGCCTGGTCCTGCGCGGGGGCGGCGGGCTTCGCGGCCGGCTTGCTCGGGGCGGCCGGCTTGGCGGCGGGCTTGGCCGCGGTGGAGCCGGCCGAGGTGTCGACGGTGGGCGCGGCGCCGCCCTTGGTCAGACCGGCCTGGACGGAGCAGACCGGCCAGGCGCCGGGGCCCTGCGAGGCGAGGACCTTCTCGGCGACGGAGATCTGCTGGTCCTTGGTGGCCTGGTCGGCCTGCGGGGCGTAGCTGGTGCCGCCGAAGGCGGCCCAGGTGCTGGAGGTGAACTGGAGGCCGCCGTAGAAGCCGTTGCCGGTGTTGATGCTCCAGTTGCCGCTGCTCTCGCACTGGGCGACCTTGTCCCAGGTGGCGACGGAGGCGGCGTTCGCGGTGCCGGTGGTGAGGCAGGGGACGGTGAGGCCGACGCCGGCGACGCCGAGGGCGGCGATCACGCGACGGGTGCGGCTGGACAGGCGGTTGCCGTTGGAAGGCAGCATGAAGACGCGGTCCTCTCCCACGCCTGCGAGGTGAGCTGTCGGATTCGGGCTGGAGTTGCCCGGCCGCGCTGTGGGCGCGGCTTCACCCCTAGCCCTGGACCGTTCCGGAAAACGGTCCGGGGCGACTTACCTGTGGTTCCCCCGCTCCTGCCGTGATGCGATTTCGCGCTGCCAGGACATCCGACGGCAGGACTCGGCGTCGCGGATGAACTGGGTCCGTGTGGTCACGAACGGGGAGCACGTTAAGCAGACTTAAGTTAAAACTGCAAATACCTGTGATGCGCATCACGGTTTAGTGGAAAACGTCAAATGGGCCGTAATTCATGATCGTAAATGATCGTTTTCCGGCAATATCGCAGCGGATTCTCATAACTGGCTCCGCCTCAGAAAAGAGGTGACGGAGCGTTGGGGCACAAGGGGCGCGCGCCCGAGGCGCGGGGGAGCGGTAGTGAATCGCGCGCTGGGGAACGCGCCCGTCATTCGCCGAGTGTCCATTGACAAATGAGCTGGAAACGGACATTGCGCCGCATTGCCCGCTTAGCGCACCAGCGGGGTGAATCGGAACACGGCGAAAGGGCCCGGAACGAGGTCGTTCCGGGCCCTTTCGGCAGTGCGGGTCCGCCGGCGGTGGCCGACGGGCGTTCAGTGGGTCGTGCTAGCCCTCCACGGGCCCTTCGGCGGCCGCGTGGGCGCGTCGGGAGCCCTCCCCGGCCCCGACGGCGGCCGCGGCCTCCGCCTCGGCCTCGGCGAGCTCCTCCGCCGTCGGCACCGGCAGGGCGGCCAGGTAGGTGGAGGCGATCAGCTGGCCGACCGTCGGGTAGGCGCCCAGCGGCGCGGCCGACGGGCAGCCGGTCTCCTCGGCGGCCGTGGCGAGCAGCTCCGGGTCCGCCTCCGGGCCGATGACGAGCGGGGCCAGGGCCGGGCGCTCGGAGCCGGTCTCCCGGAGGTGGCCGACGGCGGCGGCGACGGAGCCGGGCACGTCGAGCGCGGCGGCGACGACCGGCACGGCCAGTCGGGCGGCCAGCAGCACGCCGGTGATCCCGGCCGCGGCGGCCGCGTCCTCGCCGCCGACGGTGGTCAGGACCACGCCGTCCGCGGCGGTCGCGATGGCGAACAGCCGGGCCCGGTCGGCCCGCGCCAGCCCGGCCTCGGACAGCCGGACGTGGACGGCCTCGGCCAGCAGCGGGTGCGGGCCCAGCGCGTCGGTGACGGTCGCGCCGTACTGGGCGGCGAGGGCGTGAAGCCCGGTCAGGAAGTCGTGCGGGCCCGGGACCAGCGGCACCACCACGGGCGTCGGCAGTCCGGCCTCGGCGGCCGCCTCCAGCAGCTCCGCGACGGTGCGCTCCTGCGGGTCCGCGGCCGCGGCGTCGGCGGCCGGGAGGTAGCCGACCGCGGCCTGGACGCCGGTGTGCTCACTGCGGACGATCGAGAGGAGTTCCTCGACGACCGAACGGGACTCGGGCCCCGCGGTCGCGGGTACGGCGAGCACCAGGGCCGGCGAGCCGGTGCGGATCTCGGGGCGCTCGGGGCGGCGGTGGCGCCCCCGCGCACGGGAACCTGGAGTGCGGACGGGCAGTGGCGCGCCCGGGATGGCTGCGGTGCTCATGCCGGAGATCGTAGGACATCTGCCCGTCAGGCCTGCAGTCGGCTGCCGTACGGGCTTCGGGCGGTCGCGGTGCGGAGGTCGTGTCCCGGCCGCCCCGGTCCGGGGCGATTGCCCACAATCCGGACATTCCTCGCCCAAGCCCCGTACGGAGCCCTTCAGTTGCCCTGACGTGTCCCGCGGGGTGGCGCGTTGCACCGGGGTCGCGTGAGATGTCTCACAGCCGCCGGGCGGCCTGACGGAGGGTCACGGGAGGGCGACTCCCGGCATTCGAAGATCAACATTCAGCGGGGAACCGCTCACGGCCGGTTATGGACGAACCGTCGATTCAGTCGCCTATGTCCGTTTACGTACCGTCAGGAGAAGGGTCCGTGAAGAGTTCGCGGCGACCGTCGAAAAGCCTCGTGCACCTGCAATGTCCCGTGCTGATGCACGTGCACTGCGGCTATCATCACGTCAAGTGAGGCGTTGTGCCGGGCCGGTACGGGGCCGGTCCGTTCGTTCGGCGGGTGCCGGGGCGCCGCGCTGGACGACAACTCCGGAGCTCTTCGGGAGACTTCTATGCACGACTCGCAGGACACGCACGGTTCCGACCACGCCCACAACGGGATGGCCGCCGCCGACCTCACGGGGGTGGTCTGGCAGAAGAGCCGGCACAGCAACTCCCAGGGAAACTGCGTCGAGTTCGCGGCCCTGCCGGGCGGCGACGTGGCGATGCGCAACTCCCGCTTCCCGGACGGCCCGGCGCTCATCTACACCCGGGCCGAGATCGCGGCCCTGCTGCTGGGTGCCAAGGACGGGGAGTTCGACCACCTCGCGGTCTGACCGGCCGCTGCTCCACCATCGGGGGGCCGTCGTGGGTGCTGACACCACGACGGCCTTTGTCTTTGTCCGGGCCCGGAGCCGGAGTGCCCGGAGCGGGAGTGTCCGGTGTGGGAGCGCCCGGAGTGGGAGCGGGCAGCCGCCTTCGGCGCACTGATCACGTCCCGGCCCGGCGCGCGGGCGGGCCGGAGGGCCCGGGGTGTGGTCCTCCCGGGTCGTTCCTCGGCCGGCCTGGGCCACGGGGCGGGCCCTAGGCCGAGCGCCGGTGCCGTCCACCGATCTCGACCCGGCCGGCCGGCGCGGTGCCGTCGAGCAGGGTGGCGTCCAGTCCGTTGCCGCAGCCGGTCTCCGCCTCGAACACGGCCCAGACCACCTTGCCGCTGCCCAGCGGGTGCCAGCCCCAGGAGCGGCTGAACGACTCCACCAGGTGCAGTCCGCGGCCCGATTCGGCGACGAAGTCCGCCTCCCGGGCCACCGGGCCGGCACTGCTCGGGTCGCTCACCGCGCAGACCACCTGGGGGGCGCGGTGCACCAGGCTTATTCGGATCGGCAGCCGCCCTTCCGGGGTCGGCTGTATGGGAAAGTCGTACTCGCCCAGGGCGCCGCCCGAGGGGTCGGGCCGTGCGCCGATCGCATGCCGGAGCGCGTTGGTCACGAGTTCCGAGGCCACCAGGGCGACGTCGTCGAACAGCTCCATCAGGCCCCAGCGCTGGAGCGAGGCCCGGGCGAAGTCGCGTGCGGTTCTCACGGCTTCGAAGCGAGGAGCGAGCGTACAGGTGACCACATGGGGGTCAACTGCCAAAGCCGTACCGGTGCTCATGAAGAGCTCCTCCCATAAGGGGGCGGACACGGCTGGACCCGCCGGGGTCATGCCGGTCACCTCCGACTCGCTCGGCCGCTCGGCCGCCCCCTCGACCAGGCGCGCGCGCACTCGAACGCCCGATGGCGCGGGGGACGCCGTCGGGCCGGTGCACGGAGTCGCGCGTGGGGTCGACGCGGAGCCCGCGGGATTGCCAGGGATGTGCAGGTGCACGTGCACCATGGTGGTGTGCGCTCACTGCAGATGCAAGAGTCGATTCACGTGCAGTCGCACTATTGGCATATGCAAGCGCCGGATGCACGTGCATCCTGGTGTGCGGAGTGCGGAACTGATAGGAACATCCGTCAGTATCGGCACCGTGAGCGCTCAACTGATGGCAGACTGTGCGCTGTTTGCCCTAGGTGGAGGTTTCGACCGCATGACCACAGTTCAGCCGGGCGGCGGCTCGATGGTCCGCCGGATCCTCCTCGGCTCGCAGTTGCGGCGCCTGCGAGAGGCGCGCGGCATCACCCGAGAGGACGCGGGCTACGCGATCCGCGCGTCCGAATCCAAGATCAGTCGCATGGAGCTCGGCCGGGTCAGCTTCAAGGAGCGCGACGTCGCCGACCTGCTGAGTCTCTACGGCGTCGACGACGGCCTGGAGCGGGAGGCCCTGCTCGGCCTGGTCCGCGAGGCCAACAAGTCCGGCTGGTGGCACAGCTTCAACGACGTGCTGCCGGGCTGGTTCCAGACCTACGTCGGCCTGGAGGAGGCCGCCCAGCTGATCCGCACCTACGAGGTGCAGTTCATCCCCGGACTGCTGCAGTCCGAGGAGTACGCACGGGCGGTTTTCGGCCAGAGTCGGCCGGTCATCAGCGAGGAGGAGGTCGAGCGCCGGGTCAGTCTCCGGCTGCGCCGCCAGAAGCTGCTGACCGAGGGCGCCAGTCCGCGTCTGTGGGCGGTCATCGACGAGGCGGCGCTGCGCCGGCCGGTCGGCGGGCCCAAGGTGATGCGCGGCCAGGTCCAGTACCTGATCGACGTCGCCGAGCAGGCCAACGTGGTCATCCAGGTCATGCCGTTCCGCTTCGGCGCGCACGCGGGCGAGTCCGGGGCGTTCACGATCCTGCGCTTCCCGGAGCAGGACCTCGCGGACGTGGTCTACCTGGAGCAGCTCACCAGCGCGCTCTACCTGGACAAGCGGGACGACGTCGACGCGTACGTCCAGGTCATGGAGCGGCTCTGCGTGGACAGCCTCACGCCGGAGCGCACCATAGACCTGCTCTCCTCGATCCTCAAGGAACGCTGAGCAACTCCTGGGCGGGGGCCGGGAGATCCTCCCGCTCCCGCCCGGGAGGCGGCTCGTCCGCACGGCAGCCCGAGTCGGCCGCAGGCCCCGTCAACCGCGGGCCCGCGGCCGTTCGCGTTCCGGCGGCAGCGGCTGCGGCGGGCGGCCCAGTTCCCAGGGCAGGTCGTAGCGGCGGAACAGGTCGGCCCGGATCGGCGCCAGCGGGATCTCCGCGCCCGGCAGCAGCACCCCGATGCAGCCGCCCATCAGCGCACTGCGCAGCACCGCGTGTTCGGCGACCGGGTCCGGTGCGCCCCAGTCGACGAGCAGGCCCTGGAGGATCGCGCCGAGCTGCTGCTGCTCCGGATCCTGGACGAAGGCGCCGGTGTCCGGATCGAGGATGAGCGCCAGGTGCGAGCGCATCACCCGGGGGTGGTCCAGGGCCAGGGCGAGGACGGCGTCTATCGCGCGGGCCAGCCGTCCGGCGGGGGTGGCGTCCGGCGCCAGCTCGGCCAGGGCGCCGGAGAGCGACTGGTGCATCAGCCGGTGCGTCGCGGCCTGCATCAGCAGTCGTTTGCCGTCGAAGTAGTACGAGAGCAGACCGCGGGCGAGGCCGGCCCGTTCGGCGATGTCGGTCAGCGTGGTGCCCGCGTAACCGTGCTGGTCAACCAGTTCGACGGTGGCGCGCATGATGCGTCGGCGGGAGCGTTGCCGCATCTCCTCGTTGACCGAATCCCCGCGAGGTGCCATCGTGTCTGCTCCGAACGTTCGTTGACTCCGGGCCAATATACTTGCGGAGCCGCAGTCGCGCCGTGGAACCGTGCGTCCTCACGCGGGCGCCGCCCGGGCGGCCGATACAGAGACGGGGGGGGGGGGGGGGCGACGCGGGGGGGGGGGTGGGGGGGCCCCGGCGCCCGCGGCGGGGCGGGGGCGGCGGGGGGGCGGGGGTGGAGGC
>NZ_JBHYGR010000009.1:120800-131372 GCF_042738155.1 Kitasatospora sp. NPDC059088
CCGCACCTCCTCGCGCTTGGGGTGGTTGGCCACCCACTCGGCGAGCTGGGCGTCGCGGGCACCCCCCCGGCGGGTCTGCTCCGCGCCCCCCGGCCGCAACAGCCCCCCGCCCCCCCCGGCGCACCCCGCCCCCCCCGCGGGCCCCGCGGGGGCGGCCTAACCTGGCCGGGGCGGCACCACAACCCGGGGGGTTTGGTGGAGCCGGCACCAGTGCCCGACGGCCGGGAGGCCGTTCGGGGCGGAGCCAGTGGGTCAGCGCTCGGTCAGGACTTCGGTCCGGGCCACGGACGGCGCGGCGGACGGGTAATCATAATCCGGCACCGGAGCGGGAGTTGCCCGGCGGCGTCGGTCCACCAGGGCGCCGGTCGCGGCGACGACCAGACCGATCAGCGCGACCGCGGTGACCAGGACCAGCGCCGGCCGGTAGCCGTCCAGCTGGGCCTGCGGGCTGTCGCCGCCCGCGCTCCCGGCCGTGAGCATCGCGGTCACCCCGGCCAGCACCACCGCGGTGCCGACCTGGATCGCGGTGTTCACCAGCCCCGAGGCCAGCCCCTGCTCCTCGTCCGCCACCCCGTCGGTGGCGGCGATGTTCACCGAGGGGAAGGCCAGCGCGAAGCCCACGCCGAGCAGCAGCATCGAGGGCAGCACCAGGACCGGGTACGAGCTGTGCTCGTCCAGGCGCAGGAACAGGGCGAAGGCTCCGGTCAGGGCCAGCAGGCCGATCGGCAGCAGCCGGCCGGTGCCGAAGCGGTCCACGATCGGGCCCATGAACGGGGCCGAGAGCGCGATGAAGGCGCCGGCCGGCAGCAGGCCCAGGGCCATCTCCAGGGCCGACCAGCCGAGCAGGTGCTGGAGGTAGAGCGTGACGACGAACTGGAAGCCGCCGTACGCCCCGGCCATCGCGAAGGCGACGATGTTGGCCCGGGCCACCGAGCCGTTGCGGAAGATGCCGAGCCGGACCAGCGGGTGGGCGGCGCGGCTCTCGGCGAGCAGGAAGGCGGCGGCCAGCGCGGCCACCACGACCAGCGAGCCGAGGGTGCGCAGGCTCAGCCAGCCGGCGCCCTGGGCCTCGGTCACGGTGAAGACCAGCAGGAGCACGGTCGCGGTTCCGGTGATCGCGCCCAGCACGTCGTAGCCGCCCTTGGCGGGCTCCTCGACCGGGCGGGGGAGCAGCCGGACGGCGAACACCAGGGCGAGCAGGGCGACCGGGACGGGCATCAGGAAGGTCCAGCGCCAGCCGACCGAGGTGAGCAGTCCGCTCAGCACCAGGCCGAGCGAGAAGCCGCTGGCGCCGCAGGTGGTGTAGATCGACAGCGCCCGGTTGCGGGCCGGGCCCTCCGCGAAGGTCGTGGTGATGATCGAGAGGCCGGCGGGGGCGGTGAAGGCGGCGCTGACGCCCTTGAGGAAGCGGGCCGCGATCAGCAGGCCGCCGTCGTCGACCAGCCCGCCGACCAGTGAGGCGGCGGCGAAGACGCCGAGGGCGACCAGGAAGACCCGGCGGCGGCCGAGCAGGTCGGCGGCGCGGCCGCCGAGCAGCAGCAGGCCGCCGTAGCCGAGCACGTAGCCGGAGACCACCCACTGCAGGGTGGAGGTGGAGAGGTGCAGTTCGGAGCCGATGGAGGGGAGGGCGACGCCCACCATCGAGACGTCCAGGGCGTCCAGGAACATGGCGGCGCAGAGCACGAGCAGGGTGCCCCAGAGGCGGGGTGTCCAGTTCAACCCGCTGGTTGACGGAGCGTCGGGAGACGTGGCGGTCGCGGTGGTCATGGGGAGGACAGTACATGCACGTGCATTCAATGCAAATGAATTAGATGTGAACGCATAAATTTACGATGCACGTGCTAACCTGGCGGGGTGGCTGAACTCGACCCCCTCGAAGCCTCGGCGGAGGCCGGTCTGATCGCGGAATGGCGCGAGCTGCTGGCCCGGCACGCCTCGACCGTCTGCGCGCTCGACCGTGAGCTCGGCGAGAAGTACGGGCTGGGCATGAGCGAGTTCGAGGTGCTGGAACGCCTGGTGGAGGGCTTGGTGGCCGACGGCCGACAGGCCCTGCGGTCCAGCGAGCTGGGGCCGACCGTCCACCTGAGCCAGAGCGCGCTCTCCCGGCTGATCGCCCGCCTGGAGAAGAGCGGGCTGGTGACCCGGGCGATGTGCGAGAGCGACCGGCGGGGCATCATGATCGCCCTCACTCCGGCCGGGCGGGAGCGCTACGACCAGGCCCGGCCGCTCCACCGGGAGGTGCTCGGACAGACCCTCGGCGGCCGGTTCGCCCCGCTCTGCGGGGAGTCCCGGAACCAGGACTGACGCCACCTCAACTGTGCGGTGCGGTGCTTGTGTTCCATGCCCTGTCGGTTGTCGTCGGCGGTCTCAGAGCAGTGAG
This sequence comes from Kitasatospora sp. NPDC059088, assembly GCF_042738155.1. NCBI lineage: Bacteria > Bacillati > Actinomycetota > Actinomycetes > Kitasatosporales > Streptomycetaceae > Kitasatospora > Kitasatospora sp. NPDC059088. Next base: position 123,181 of record NZ_JBHYGR010000009.1, read on the forward strand.
TGCAGCCCCGGCGCGGCGGCCAGCAGGACGACCGCGGCGGGCGCGGCCAGCGCGACGGCGGTCAGCCGCAGCCGGTGCGGGACGGAGAGCCGGGGGCGGCCCGCGAGCAGTCGGTCCACCCGCTTCGGGGACTGCGCCAGACCGGGCGGGCAGGAGCCGAACACCCCGCGGTCCAGGTTGAGTTCGGCGAGCGCGAGGGCGGTGGTGTGCCGCCCGTGCCGGCGGGCGGCCCGGTCGTCGGCCGCCAGCTCGACCAGCTCCGCCACCTGGTCCCGGAAGGCCCGGAACACCCGGACGCCGGGGAAGCCGGAGGCGAGCGCCTGGGCGAACTGCTGCAGCCAGTGGTGCCGGGCGCGGACGTGGCCGCGCTCGTGGCTCAGCACGGCCGCCAACTCCCGGTCGGTGAGCTGCTGGAGGGCGCCGGTGGTGACCACCAGGCGGGAGTTCGGGCCGGGCAGCGACCAGGCCTCGGGGCGGACGTTCTCCAGCACCACCAGCCGCTCCCGGCGGCTCCGGGCGGCTTCGATCGCCTCGGGCAACTCCGGCGCCCTGGTCGCCAGTTGGGCGTGCCGACGGGAGCGCAGGGCCTTGGCCGTACGGACCTCGCGGGTGAGCGCCAGCACCGTCTGCAGCGCCCCCGCGGCCAGCACCGCGGCGCACAGCCGGCCCCAGCCCTCGGCGTCCTGGAGGCCGTAGGCGGCCTCCACGCCGTACGGGGCGCCGGAGAACACCCAGGCGCGCAGCGCGGGCTCGGCGGCGGAGGCGGCGAGGACCAGGCCCAGGGCGCAGCACAGCAGGACGGCCACCACGACGCACTGCCACACCAGCAGGGCCAGCACCGGTTCGCGCTCCACCCAGCGGGCCCGGGCCAGCAGCCGGGGCACCACGGTGGCGAGCAGCAGGCCGAGCAGCAGCAGGCCGGTCAGGGCAGTCATCGCATGGGCTCCCCGAGTACGCACGGAGCGCGACAGCGCGCTCCCTGCCAACCTATGCGCTGGCAACGCCCGGTGGAACGGCTTTCGGCGGGCCAGTGACCAACGCCACGCGCCGGTCCCGGGTCGGGCCGCGCTGGGTCGGGCGAGCCGGGAGCGTCACATGGTCAGGAGCATGGCGAACATGCCGATCCCCATGGCCAGTCGGCAGGCCTGCGGCAGGCCGGTGGTACCGACGACGAGGGTCCCGGCCGGGGTGCGCAGCAGCCGGGCGCCGGTCCAGAGCGCGTAGCCGCCGAAGTAGAGCAGCAGGGCGCCGGTCAGCAGGGGCGCTCCGGCGGCAGCGGGGTGGTGGTGGCCGGCGGGGGAGACGGTCATCGCCAGGGCCAGGTACGTCATGGCGAGAGCGCCGACCGCGTGGTGCAGCCGGTGGCCGCGGCCGCGGGGCGTCTGCAGGGCGGCGAGCAGGAAGACGGCCGCCGGGAGGCCGAACAGCACGGCCCAGACGGCGGCCGGGACGGTGGCGCCGGTGACGGCCATCGCCGCCATGCCGAGCCCCATCAGGGCCTCGGCGGCGTCGGACTCCCGGGCGAGCGGCGGGTGGGCGCGGTGCGCGCCGTGGGGCGCGGCGGCACAGGAGGGGTGCCGAAGGCGGGTCAGGCAGGTGGCGCCGGCGGTCGCGGTGAGGAGGGCGAGGAGCCAGTTGACCAGGGTGGGTCCGTGCAACGGCGGCCTCCCGGGGCGCGGACGATCGTCCCGTCCACGATCACCGCTCCGCCCCCGGCGGGGCCAGGGCGCGTACGGGGGCGCACAGTGGTGACCGGCGTGGTGCGATCCACCCGGTGAGACCCACGCCCCCCCGAGCGCCCCCGTACCGGCGGCTCAGCCCTGGAGCCGCCCCGAGGCGACGATCCGCCTGAGGAACTGCCGGGTCCGCTCCTGCTGCGGATCGCCGAACACCTGCTCCGGCGGCCCCTGTTCGAGCACCACCCCGCCGTCCAGGAAGCAGACCTGGTCGGCGACCTCGCGGGCGAACCCCATCTCGTGGGTGGAGAGGACCATCGTCATCCCCTGCTCCTTGAGGTCCCGCACCACCGACAGCACCTCCCCGACCAGCACCGGGTCGAGCGCCGCGGTGATCTCGTCGAGCAGCAGCAGCCGCGGCCCGGCCGCCAGCGCCCGGACGATGGCGACCCGTTGCTGCTGTCCGCCGGAGAGCCGGTCCGGGTACTCCCGGGCCTTGGCCGCCAGCCCGAGCCGGTCCAGCAGCGCGAGCGCCTTCTCCTCGGCCTCCGCCCGTCCGACCCGGTGCACCCGGCGCGGGGCGAGCGTGACGTTCTCCAGCACCGTCATGTGCGGGAACAGGTTGTACGACTGGAACACCACCCCGATCCGGCGCCGCACGGCGTCCTCGTCGGCGCGCGGGTCGGTGATCTCCTCGCCGTCCAGGAAGATCGCGCCGTCGTCGATCCCCTCCAGCAGGTTGACGCACCGCATCAGGGTGGACTTCCCGGAGCCGGACGCCCCGATCAGCGCCGTCACCGAGTGCTCGGGCACCGCGAGGCCGACGTCGCGCAGCACCACCTGGTCGCCGAAGCTCTTGCGCACCGACTCCAGCCGGAGCACCTCCGTCCCGGTCACACCGCACCCCCCTGCAGCTGCCGACGGTTCATCCGCCCGGTCAGCCAGTCGGCGAACCGGGTCAGCGGAACGGTCAGCACGATGAACACCAGCCCCGCCACCAGGTACGGCGTGAAGTTGAAGGAGTGCGCCGCGATGATCTTCGCGGCGTACACCGCGTCGATCGCGCCGCCGATCGAGACCAGCCCGGTGTCCTTCTGGAGGCTCACCAGGTTGTTGAGCAGCGGCGGCACCACCCGCCGTACCGCCTGCGGCAGCACCACGAACCGCATGGCCTGCGCGTTGGTCAGCCCCAGCGAGCGCGCCGCGGCCCGCTGGCTGGGGTGCACCGACTCGATGCCGGAGCGGAACACCTCCGACACGTACGCCGAGTACGTCAGCACCAGCGCGGCCCCGCCGAGCAGCAGCGGATCGGTGGTCACCCCGGTGAGGCGCAGCGCCGGCACCCCGGTGATCATCACCAGCAGGCAGATGATCATCGGCAGCCCGAGGAAGAAGTCCACGTACGCGGTGGCCAGCAGCCGCACCGGCAGGAAGACCGGCCCGCGCAGCGTCCGCAGCACCGCCAGCAGCAGCCCGAAGACCATGATCAGCACCCCGCAGCCGAGCATCAGCTCCAGGTTGAGCCGCAGCCCGCGGAGCACCTCGGGCAGCGCCTGGCGGGCGTAGTCCAGGTTGAAGAAGGTCCGCCGGGTCACCGCCCAGCCGGGGGAGTTGACGACCAGCAGGTAGAGCGCGACGGCCGTCAGCAGGGTCGAGGCGGTGGCGACCAGCGCCGAGCGGCGGGCCCGGGCCCGCCGGTACGCCTCGTGCGCGAGCCGCCGCTCGGACGGGCGGTACCCGTCCTCCCCGGCCGGGGAGGCGGACCCGGCCGCGGCTGCGGCGGTGTCGACCGGCCCGGGCGGGCCCGCCTCCGCACTCACTTGAGCACCGGCGCCGAGACGGCGTCCGACAGCCACTGCTTCTCCAACCCGGCCAGCGTCCCGTCCGCGCGCAGCGCGTCCACCGCCTGCGACACGCACGGCGTCAGCCGGGAGCCCTTGTCCAGCACCAGCCCGAACTGCTCGGCCTTCGAGGCGGATGCGAACTGCCCCACCACCTGGGCCTCAGGCACCTCGGCGCCGGTGATGTAGAACGCCGTCGGCAGGTCGACGACCAGCGCCTCCACCTGACCGTTCTTCAACGCGGCCTTGGCCAGGTCGTTGGAGTCGAACACGGCCGGCTGGGTGCTCGGCTTGATGGTGTCGGTGATGGTGTCCAGGCTCGTGGTGCCGACCTGGGCGCCCAGCTTGGCGCCCTTGAGGTCGGCGACGCTCTTCGCCCCCGCCGCCTTGGAGCCCTTCAACGCGATGACGGCCTGGCGCACGTCGTAGTAGCCGGAGGAGAAGTCCACCGCCTGCTTGCGCTCGTCACTGATGGACACCTGGTTGATGTCGAAGTCGAAGTCCTTGGCGCCCGGCGCGGTCGCCTTGCCGAACGGCGCGACCACCCAGCCGACCTTGTCCTTCGGGTAGCCCAGCTTCTCCGCCACCGCGTACGCCACGGCCGACTCGAAGCCCTTCCCGTTCTCCGGCTTGTCCTCGGAGAACCAGGGGTCGTACGCCGGCTTGTCGGTGCCGACGGTCAGCTTCCCGACGGTCCGGGTGGCCAGCGCCCCCGGCGCGCAACCCGCGGCCGCGCCCGCGGTGCCCGGGGCGCCGGAGGCGGCGGCCCCGTCGGACTTGGCGTCCTGCGGCGCGCACCCGGAGAGCACGGCGGCGACGACCGCGAGCGCGGCGAGGGGCAGGGCGGTGGACGGCTTGCGGAGGCTCATGGCAGGGCTCCAGGGGAGGACCGGGCGGGACGGGGGGAGGGGCCAGGGGTGCTGCGGGCCGGACCGGGCGGGCCGCTTCCCGGCGGGTCACTTCCCCCGGTGGCGGCGCCGGAACACACACGGCATGGTCGGCGTACGGGCCCGCGTCCGCGGCGCCCCGGGCCGGATCAGCGACAGCGGCGGCAGTGGCAGCGGCTGTGCGGGCGGCGGCAGGGACAACAGGCCTGCTGACGGGAGGGCGCCCGGAACGGGTTGTCATGGCGCTCGGCCACCGTGATCACCTCCGGGAGCATGCGGGGAGGTTCGCATCAGGACGGCACGGCTGTCCAGAACATCCAGGAAACCGTCCACATGCCGGACAACCGGGGCTCCGGCGGAGAATCCGGGGCCGGAGCGGCGGCACACGGGAGGTTTGCCGGTTCGGACCCCCTTGAACGGGAGAACCTTTCGTACTTATGGTGTCCTCGTTGAAATAACTCCTGTCGAAGTGAGTCCACGATGCAGAATCTTTCGCCAAGGCTCGCTGCGGCGGCCGACGCCCCGGCCTCGACCCTCGCCGCTCACCCGGCGTGGCTGCGCCTGAAGGAGGCCGTCGAGACGCTGCGCCCGCTGCAGTCCAAGGACGGCTCCATCGACCTGTCCGCGGTCCAGCGCCACACCGTCGACCCGCTGGTCGCCGACGTCCGGGCGTCCATCGAGGAGCTCGCCCCGCACTTCCCGCACGACGCCGCCTACCTGAAGGCCGTCGACGCGGACCTCGCCAAGTGGGCCGACACCGGCTACCGCGAGCCCGACTTCCTGGACTCGCTGCTCGCCTTCCAGCCCGCCGAGCAGCGTGAGGACGGCCTGGAGCACCTCGTCGTCTTCCCGATGTACACCCAGAACGGCAACCCGGACCGCAACCTGGAAGCCGTCCTGCTGAGCGTGGTCTGGCCCGAGTGGCTGGACGAGCTGGAGCGCACCCGGTTCGACAACCCGATGTTCGTGCCGATCACCTTCACGGACTTCACGGCCGGCTACGACACCAACTCCGCCGTGCTCTTCCCCGAGACGGTCGCCGTGCGCAAGGCGCCGGAGCGCTTCACCTGGGGCGGCATCTTCTGCGACCGCGAGGCCGCCCGCTTCCGCGCCGTCACCACCAGCGCCGTCCAGCAGCTCGGCCTGGAGATCCCGGCCGACGCCGAGGGCCTGCTCGAGGACCAGCAGCGCGCCCAGGAGACCTTCGTGCTGTGGGACCTCGTCCACGACCGCACCCACAGCCACGGCGACCTGCCGTTCGACCCCTTCATGATCAAGCAGCGCAGCCCGTTCTGGATGTACGGCCTGGAGGAGCTCCGCTGCGACCTCACCACCTTCAAGGAGGCGGTGCAGCTGGAGACCGAGGGCAACCCGCACGCCCGCGACGTCCAGTACGCGATCCTCTTCGACCGGCTGTTCCGCTTCCCGGTCAGCGGCGACCGCGTCCGCAACTACGACGGCATGGGCGGCCAGCTGCTCTTCGCGTACCTGCACAAGCACGACGCGCTGCGCTGGCGCGACAACCGCCTCACCATCGACTGGGAGCGCGCCCCGCAGGTCACCAACGCCCTCTGCGCCGACATCGAGACCCTCTACCGCGACGGCATCGACCGGCCCAAGCCGGCCCACTGGATCGCCGCCTACGAGCTGGTCTCCCGCTACCTCACCCCGCACCCGGCCTCCACCTGGGCCAAGGGCCCCGAGGCCCTCCCGCTCGACCTCACCGACGGCAAGGCCCTGAACAAGGCGCTGTGCGACGCCGTGCTCCCGGACGAGTTCCCGCTGAGCATGTTCTACGAGGCCCTGTCCAAGAAGCTCCGCGGCGTCATCGCCGCCACCGCCGGCATCACCGGCGCCGGTATCCAGGGAGTCGCCGCGTGACCACCAACCCCTCCACCAAGCTGGCCGGCAAGGTCATCGCGGTCGCCGGAGCCAGTGGCCCGGCCGGCCAGGCCGTGCTGCGCCGCCTCGCGGCCGAGGGCGCCACCGTGATCGGTGCCGACATCGACCCCCGGCGCCTGGAGTCCGCCCTGGACGCCACCCGGGTCGCGGTGCGCGGAGCGAAGGTTAGCGGTCAGGTGATCGACCTCCTCGACCCGCAGGAGGTCCACGACTGGGCCGACCACCTGGAGGCCGAGCACGGCCACGTCGACGGCGTGTTCCACCTGGTCGGGGGCTGGCGCGGCAGCAAGACCTTCTTCGACAGCCGTCTGGACGACTGGGACTTCCTGCACGACACCGTCGTGCGCACCCTCCAGCACACCTCGCTGGCCTTCCAGCCCGCGCTGGTCCGCAGCTCCGCCGGCCGCTACGCCATGATCTCCGCCGCGGCAGCGCACAAGCCCACCGCGGGCGGCGCCGCCTACGCGGCGGCCAAGGCCGCCACCGAGGCCTGGACCCTCGCGATGGCCGACTCCTTCAAGAAGGAGACCACCTCCCCGGACGGCGAGCCCACCGCCGCGGCTGCGATCCTGGTCATCAAGGCGCTGGTCAGCCCCGAGATGCGGGCCGAGAAGCCGGAGGCCAAGTTCACCGGCTTCACCGACACCGCCGACCTCGCCGGACACCTGGCGGACCTCTGGGACCGCCCCGCAGCAGAACTGAACGGACAGCACCTGTGGCTGACAGCCCGATGACCGACCTCACCCGTACGGACGCGGTACGGCGACACGACCCCGCCGTCCGCGGCTTCGCCAGCGACAACTACGCGGGCGTGCACCCCGAGGTCCTCGCCGCGATCGCCCTCGCCAACGGCGGCCACCAGATCTCCTACGGCGAGGACGACTACACGAACCACCTCCAGGACGTCTTCCGCCGCCACTTCGGCGACAAGGCCGAGGCCTACCCGGTCTTCAACGGCACCGGCGCCAACGTGGTCGCCCTCCAGGCGCTGCTGCCGCGCTGGGGCGCCGTGGTCTGCGCCGACACCGCCCACATCCACGTGGACGAGGGCGGCGCGCCGGAGAAGATGGGCGGCATCAAGCTGCACACCGTCCCCACCCCGGACGGCAAGCTCACCCCCGAGCTGCTCGACCAGCAGGCCTACGGCTTCGGCGACGAGCACCGCGCGCAGCCGCTCGCGGTGTCCATCACCCAGAGCACCGAGCTCGGCACCCTCTACACGGTCGACGAGCTCCGCGCGGTCATCGACCACGCCCACCAGCTCGGCATGCTCGTCCACATGGACGGCTCCCGCCTGGCGAACGCGGCCGACTCGCTCGGCCTGCCGATGCGGGCCTTCTCGACCGACCTGGGCGTCGACGTGCTGTCCTTCGGCGGCACGAAGAACGGCCTGCTGCTCGGTGAGGTCGTGGTGGTGCTCAACCCGGAGCGGGTGCGCAACATCAAGTACCTGCGCAAGACCTCGATGCAGCTCGCCTCGAAGATGCGCTTCGTCTCCGTCCAGTTCGAGGCGCTGCTCGCGGGCGACCTCTACCTGCGCAACGCCGGCCACTCCAATGCGATGGCCCGCCGCCTGGACGCCGCGGTCCGGAAGATCGACGGCGTCGAGGTCGTGCGCCCGGTCCAGGCCAACGCGGTGTTCGCGATCCTCCCGCGCGAGGTCAGCGAGCGGCTGCAGAAGCGTTACCGCTTCTACTTCTGGAACGAGCAGACCGGTGAGGTCCGCTGGATGTGCTCCTTCGACACCACGGAGGCCGACATCGACGCCTTCGCGGCGGCCATCGCCGAGGAGATGGGCCGGGCCTGACACCCGGACCTGACAGTGCATCGCCTCCGCCCGGACTCCGGGCGGAGGCGATTTGCATGTGGCGGGTCGGTCCCCGTAC
>NZ_JBHYGR010000010.1:0-30741 GCF_042738155.1 Kitasatospora sp. NPDC059088
CGTCCGGGCCGGCCGACGGACCGTCGGCCGACGCCCCGGACGGGGAGGACCACCCGGAGTGCCCGCACGTGCGGCAGGCCGCCCTGCTGCGGCGGCTGGCCCTGGTCTCCCTCGCGGTCGGCGCGGGTGGGGTCCTGGCGGCCGCCGGACGGCGCTCCCTGCGGCGCGGGGCCTGACCGGCCGCGCCCGACCACCCTGGTCCCTGTGGGCAGCACAGGAACCTCGACGCACCGCCGGAGGCACCGGAACCACCGGAACCGCCGGCACACGACAGAGCGGCACCGCGCCCTTGGGGAGGGCGCGGTGCCGCCGCCGTTGTGGCCCGGACAGGGCCGTGGCGTCCGCCGTTACGCGACGCCGTCCTGCCACCACCAGAAGCCCGAGCCGTAGTTGGAGTGCTCGATCCGGCTGTCCACGTGCTGCCAGGAGACGGTGTGGGTCTCCAGGCCCGAGAAGCCGCAGGTCTCGGCGATCCGGTAGACGTCCAGCGTGGACAGGCCGGAGACCGCCGTGTCGGCCGCCACCCCGTAGGTGTGCATGGAGTTGCCCGCCCCGCCCACGGAGGCGTTGTACGCGGTGCTGCGGAAGCCGGAGTTGATGGTGACCGCGCGGTCGCCCGCCTTCTTCCGCAGCGCCTCCAGCTTGTACATGGTGCGGCGGACGTTCTCCTTCACCTCGTCGGCGCCGACGTTGCCGCCGCCGAAGCCCGAGCCGTCGTGGCTGGTGAACTCGGACCAGTTGAAGTGGGCGGTGGAACCGTCCGACTTCTCCAGCGCGTTCAGCGCGCCGAAGGTCTGCGGGCCGGCCACGCCGTCCGCGCTGAGCCCGTAGGCGGCCTGGAACCGGCGCACCGCGGCCGCGGTGCCGGGCCCGAAGGAGCCGTCCACGGCCACGCAGGTCTGCGAGGCGGAGTCCGCCGCCCAGCCCGCGACCCGGATCTGGAGCTCGGTCACGGCGGAACCGGAGGAACCCTGGCCGAGGTTGCCGGACCAGCCGTAGGCGGCGGCCGGACGCGCGAGGCCGACGTTGGCCACCGCGGCGAGCCCGGCCGCGGCCACCGCGCCGGTGCCGTAGCGCAGCAGGGCGCGACGGTTGAGGGAAGAGCTGTTCACCACGTGCTCCTTCGAGGAGTCGACAGGGGAGGACGTCGTACGGGGCGGTGCGGGTGGCCGGTCAGGACCGGCCGGCCGGTCAGTACCAGTTGTGGGACTGCCAGAAGCTCCAGGCGTTGCACGGGGAGCCGTAGCGGCTCTGGATGTAGTCCAGGCCCCACTGGAGCTGGGTGGCCGGGTTGGTCCGCCAGTCGGAGCCCGCGCCGGCCATCTTGTCGCCGGGCAGCGACTGCGGGATGCCGTAGGCGCCGGAGGACGGGTTGGTCGCGTAGACCTTCCAGCCGCTCTCGTGGTTGTAGATCTGGTCCAGGCAGCCGAACTGGCCGCTGACGCTCCAGCCGTGGGCGGGGAACTTCCACTGGGCGGTGATCTGCACCGTGCGGGCGACGCCCATCGCGTTCATGGTGGCCGGGCCGGCGATGCCGTCGTTGCTCAGGTTGTGGGAGTGCTGCCAGGTGCTGACGGCGCTGGTGGTGCCGTCGCCGTAGGCGCCGTCGGCGCCCGAGCCGGCCACCCGCTGGACCTCGGCGACCTTGTTGTGCAGGGCGAGTTCGGTGCGGCCGCCGTAGACGCCGTCCTCGTCGAGGCCGTTGTCGTGCTGGAAGCTGCGGACGGCAGCGGTGGTCTGCGGGCCGTAGTTGCCGTCGACGCCGCCGCTCGCGAGGTAGCCGATACCCACCAGGTTGCGCTGGACCCAGGTGGTGCTGTCGGTGGCCTGGGCCGCCTGTGCGGGCAGCAGGGCCAGCACGGCGGCGGCGAGCACGCCTGCGGCGAGTGCGCGCAGGGCCGAGGTTTTCTTCACGGTCGATCCCATTCCGTCGGGTGCCTGTCGGTCGATCAAGCAGTGCCGCCCACTCTCGGGGGGCGGCCGCCCGTCCCTCCAGGCGTCGGCGGCACCAGGGACGTCCCGGGTGCGCCGGGGACGGTGGGCGGAGGCGGTGGGACGGGCCCCGGAGACGCGTGGGACGGGCCTGGGACGGGCCTGGGACGGGCGTGGGACGGCCCCGACGGGCGCTCGGGAGGCCGGTGACCGGGTCAGGCCAGCAGTCGGCTCCAGGTCCGGGCGTCCACCAGGCCGTCGGCCGGCAGCCCGGCGGAGGACTGGAAGGACGTCACCCTGGTCTGGGTGCCCGGGCCGAACGCGCCGTCCACGCTCACCTGGATGCCGTGCGCGACCAGCTGGCTCTGCACGGCCTGCACCGCGCTGCCCGAGGCACCGCGGGCCAGCGGCGCCACGGCCTGGCTCCAGGTCTGGTTGCCCGCGACGCCGTCGGCCGACGCGTGGGTGGTGTTCTGGAAGGCCGTGACGGCGGCCTGGGTCGCGGGCCCGTACGAGCCGTCCACGGTCAGCGACTGGCCGCGCTGCACCAGCAGGTACTGCAGCGTCCGCACCTTCTCGCCCGAGGCGCCGCTGCCGAGCACCGGCCAGACCGGGCCGGTCGGGTCCCCGCCGATCCGCGCGGCGACGTCCCGGCGGATCTGCGGGATCAGCGCGTAGAGGCGGTCGCCGGGGCACTCGGTGTTGTTGAAGTCGCGGTGCCCGTAGACCTGGTAGGCGCGCAGCCCGTACTGCTGGCAGATGTAGGTGATCAGGTCGATCAGCGCGGCGTACTGCTGGCTGCGCGGGTCGACGGTGCTGTACGTGCCCTCGTTCTCGATGCCGATGGCCACCGTGTTCTGCGCGGTGCAGTGGGCGCCCTCGACGTGCTGGCCGCCGCCGCGCAGGGTGGCCAGGCTGCTGTGGCGGCCCTCCATGACGTAGGCGCCGCGGCTGACGGTGAAGTGCTGGCCGGTGTCGATCCAGTGCTCGCTGTCCATCTGGTAGGTCTGCATCGAGCGGGCCAGCGAGAAGGCGGCGGCCTGGGAGTAGTCCGTCACGTTGGGCGTGGCGGTGTGGTGGACGATCACCTTGTCCGGCGCGCCCGGGACGACGTTGAGCGGGCTGCTCGCCGGGCGGGCGCCCCAGGCGCCGGTGTCGGCGATCACCGGGCCGGTGGCGGCGGCGGCCGCCCCGGTGGTCAGGGCGGAGCCCAGCAGGGCGCCGGTGCCGACGGCGAAGGCGCCGGCCAGGAAGGTGCGGCGGCCGGGGCCGACGGGGGCGGAGGTCGGGTCAACGGCGTTCATAGGGGGCGACCTGGTCCTTCGGGGAGCGGGAGGGGACGGAAGGACCCCTGCCCCCGGGCCTGCTGACGGCACGGGGGCAGGGGTGGCCTCGGACTCGGCAGGGGTCCGCACGTCCGCACCTCGGCGGACCGGACGGCAGTCACGCTAGGAGCGGCCCGCGCCCGTCCGCCACGCTTCGCCGTCCCCTCCCGCGTCCCAGCACTGTCCCGGGACGGCCAGGGCGTGCCCTGACGCCGCAGGCCCGCCCGTCAGGCCCGGCTCGTCAGGCCCGCTCGTCAGGCCCGCCGCACCCGGACGCCGCTCTCGGCGATCGCCTGCTCCTGGGCGTCCGGCAGCCCCGCGTCCGTCACCAGGTCGTGGACGTCGGTGAGCGGGCAGATCGAGGCGAAGGTGACCCGGCCGACCTTGGTCCGGTCGGCGAGCACGACGGTGTGCGCGCTGCTGCGCAGGAACGCCCGGTCGGTCTGGGCCTCCATCTCGTCGTGGGTGGTGCAGCCCTGCTGGACGGTCAGCCCGTCCACGCCGATGAAGGCCAGGTCCAGGTGGTACTGGTCGAGCATCCGCTCGGCGGCCGGGCCGACCAGCTCGTAGCTGGCCGAGCGGGCCAGGCCGCCGATCACGACCAGGCGGACCTCGGGGCGGACGATCAGCTCGGCGGCGATGTTCACCGCGTTGGTGACCACGGTGAGGTTGCCGCGCTCGGCGAGCACCCGGGCCAGCTCGGTGGTGGTGGTGCCGCCGGTCAGACCGACCACGGCGCCCTCCGGCACCAGTTCGGCGGCGGCCCGGGCGATCCGGCGCTTCTCCTCCGCCTGCTGGTCGCTCCGGTGCCGCAGCGGGATCTCCAGGTTGACCGCCCCGGTCACCGCACCGCCGCGGGTGCGCTGGAGCAGCCCCTGGTCCTGCAGTTCCTGGAGGTCCCGGCGCACGGTCGCGTCGGACACCCCGAGCAGGTCGGAGAGCGTCCGCACGTCCGCGCTCCCCGCCTCGGCGATGTGCGAGACGATCCTGGCGGCGCGATCAGCTTTGAGCATGGACGGAGTGTAGTTCAGCCCGGGTCGACGGTCGGTGACTGCACCCGCGGACAGCTCCGCGCACCCGCGCGCAGCGAACCGCGCAGCCGACAGTGCAGCCAACCGCGCAGCCCGGCGGCGGGCGCCGGTTCACGGCGGGACGGCCGGTCAGGGCGAGACGGCGGCCCGGTCCGCCGCCCGGGGCGCGGTCAGCACGCCGAGCAGCCGGGTGACCTCGCGGGCCACCGCCGCCCTCCCGTCCCCCAGGTAGGTCCGGGTGTCCACCAGTGCGGGTTCGGCGGCGAGCCGGTCGCGGACCGCTTCGGTGAAGGCCTTGTTGAGGTGGGTGGCGATGTTGACCTTCGTCATCCCGTGGGCGACCGCCGCCGCGAGGACGGGCTCCGCGACCCCGGAGGAGCCGTGCAGCACCAGCGGCACCGGGACGGCGGCCCGCAGCGCGGCGATCAGGTCGAGGTCCAGCGCCGCCGTGCGGGTGAGCATGGCGTGCGAGGTGCCGACGGCCACGGCCAGCGCGTCGACGCCGGTGCGGGCCACGAACTCGGCGGCCTGCGCCGGGTCCGTCCGGGCCCCGGGGGCGTGCACCCCGTCCTTGCCGCCGACCTCGCCGAGTTCGGCCTCCACCCAGACGCCCGCCTCCTGGCACTGCCGGGCCACCTCGGCGGTGGTGCGCAGGTTCTCCTTGTACGGCAGCGCCGAGGCGTCGAACATCACCGAGCCGAACCCCAGCGCGAGGGCCTCCGTCACCAGCGGCCGCTCGGTCGCGTGGTCCAGGTGGACGGCCACCGGCACGGCGGCGGCCCGGGCCACCGCGAGCGTCGCCGCGCCGATCGGCGCCAGGCCGCCGTGGTAGCGCACCGCGTTCTGGCTGAGTTGCAGCACCACCGGCACCCCGGCGGCCTCGGCCCCGGCGACGATGGCCTCGGCGTGTTCCAGCTGGATGACGTTGAACGCCCCCACGCCGCGGCCGCCGTCCACCGCGGGCGCGACGATCTCTCCGGTTCCGACCAGGGTCACGGTGCTCCTTGGGGCTGTGCCGTCAGCGGACGGGCGGGGCGGGTGGCCGGGCCGGGCGGGCGCTCCGCCGGGCGGCCGGTCACGGCTGGTCCAGCACGATCGAGCGGGTGAGGTGGCGCGGCCGGTCGGGGTCGAGGCCGCGCCGGACGGCGAGGCCGACGGCCAGGCGCTGGACCCGGACCAGTTCGGCCAGCGGGTCGAGCCCGGGCACGCTGACCGCGGCGCCGGTCGCCCCGGCCTGGTCGGCCAGGCCCGCCGGCGGGGTGTCCAGGAACCAGACCAGGCCCTCCGGGCCGCTGACGCTGATCGGGCCGTGCCGGTACTCCATCGCCGGGTAGGCCTCGGTCCAGGCGGCGGAGGCCTCCCGGACCTTGAGCGCGGCCTCGTTCGCCACCCCGCAGCTCCAGCCGGTGCCGAGGAAGGTGAACTGCCGCGCCTCCAGGGCGCCCCGGGGCAGCGGCTCGGCGAGCGCCGTACGGGCCTGGGCGGGCAGGTCGGCCGGTGCGGCGCCGAGGTGGGCGCGCAGCAGGACGAGGGCGGTGGTGGCGAACCTGGTCTGGACGACGGACCGCTCGTCGGCGAACTCCAGCGCCACCAGGTGGCGGGCGGCGGCGCCGACCGGGGTCCCGGGGTCGGCGGTGATCGCGACCGTCTCGGTGCCGCCCACCCGGGCGAGGGCGTCGAGCACCTCGGTGGTGGTGCCGGAGCGGGTGAGCGCGACGATCCGGTCGTAGCGGCGGCCGAGCGGGAACTCGGAGGCGGCGAAGGCGTCGGTCTCGCCGTGTCCGAGGGATTCGCGCAGCGCCGCGTAGGCCTGGGCGATGTAGAGCGAGGTGCCGCAGCCGATGACGGCGACCCGCTCACCGGGTTCGGGCAGGTGTTGCGGGGCCAGTTCCAGGGCGCGCTGCCAGCAGTCGGGCTGGCTGGCGATCTCTTCGTCGACGTGGGCCATCAGGTCCTCCTGCGCGAGACTGCACGAATGTGCGTGAAGATGATCGATTTATAGTCGAGACCTCCATCATTGCGCAACAGTGCGCAGTCCCGATCATCTTCGAGCAGGGCGCCCGGGAGTCGGCGATTGTGCGAAGCACTGGTGAAGATCATCACCCTTATCACCGATCCGAGGGATTCCGGCGCTTCCTTGTATCCAGCGGTGGCTAAGCTCCCCGTACTGTGACTGAACGTCAGACAGGCCGAACAGCCCAGCAGACCGCCGATGTCGTCATCCTCGGCGCCGGACCGGCCGGACTCACCCTCGGGAACCTCCTCCGAGCCGCCGGCATCGACTGCGTCGTCCTCGAACGGGCCGACCCCGAGCACGTCCGGACCAGGGCCCGGGCCGGGTTCCTCGCTGCCAACACCGTCCGCGTCCTGGACCGCCACGGCCTCGCCGACGGCCTGCACCGCCACGGGAAACCGCACGGCACCTGCGAGTTCCGCACCGAGGACGGCAGCTTCCGGCTCGACTACGGCGCCCTCGGCCGCCGCGAACTCCACACCGTCTACCCCCAACAGGACCTGGTCACCGACCTCCTGACGCACTACCTGGCGGCTGGCGGCCGGATCGCCTTCGAGACCGAGGCCCGGGCCGTCGAGGGCATCGACGGCCCCGCCCCCACCGTCACCGTGCGCGACGCCGAGGGCCGCCCCGGCCACTGGCGGGCCCGCTACGTGGCCGGCTGCGACGGCCGCCACGGCGCGGCCCGCCGCTCGCTGCCCCCCGACACCCGCCGGTACCACCGCGACCACGGCGTCTCCTGGCTCGCCCTGCTGGCCGAGGCGCCCCCGAGCATGGACGCCGTCGGCTACGCGATGCACCCCGACGGCTTCGCCGGCCACATGGCCCGCACCGCCGACGTCACCCGCTACTACCTCCAGTGCGCGCCCGGCACCCCCGCCGACGCCTGGTCGGAGGAGCGGATCCGGACCGCCCTCGACCGGCGGCTGCGCGCCGACGAGCACGGGCCGCTGCACCACGGCCGGATCCTCCACCGCTCCGTCGTCCACCTGGAGTCGGACGTGCTCGACCGACTCCGGTACGGCTCACTGCTGTTGGCCGGGGACGCCGCCAGCCTCCCCGCCCCGGCCGCCGCGAAGGGCGCCAACCTGGCCGTCCTGGAGGCGGAACTGCTCGCCGAGGCGCTGATCGACGAGCTCCAGCGGGGCGACGCCCGGGCGCTCGACGGCTACTCCGCGCGCTGCCTCACCCACATATGGCGGGCCCAGGAGTTCGCCCACTGGATGATCCAGCTCCTGCACTCCCCCGTCGGCCCGGGGAGCGGCGCGGCAGTCGGCCCGGCGGTCGGCCCGGCGGTCGGTGCCCAAGCCGGCCCGGCAGAGGAATCGTTCTTCCACGAAGCCATGCGGCGCTCCCGCGTCGAATCCCTGCGCACCTCGCGCACCCACCAGGACTGGTTCGCCGAGAACTACGTCGGCATCTGACCCGCCCTGCCCACCGGGCGCCCCCGCCCCCGCACCAAGGACTCCCTCCCCATGACCGCGACACCCCCGGACGACACCGCCCGCCTGCGGGCGACGGCCGAGTTCGTCAGGGAGCACGACACCACGACCCTGCTCCCGCTGCTGCTGCCCGACCTCGACGGACCGGAACTGCGGGCCCTGGCCGAACGCTGCCGCTTCTCGCACGCCGCCCTGCTCGTCCTGCCCCCGGACGACGCCACCCTCCGCGCCCGACTCGCCTCCTGCGGACTGGAACCCGACGCGCCCCCGCAACCCAACGTGGTGGTCCGCAGCCGGCTCGCCCGCCGGTACGGACGCGCCGAGGCCGAGCTCGACGTCAGCATCCTGCGCCCGCCGGTGCCCGGCCCCGACGGGGAACGCAGCGTCGAGGTGTTCGTGCTCACCGTGCCGCCCGGCTCCGACCTCGCCGAACTCGCCGACCAGGAGCGCGCCCACGAGCACGAGGCCCACCTCGCCTTCGACGTCGCCCACCCCGACCCGCTGGCACTGCGCGGGCTGTGCGCGCTGCTCACCCGGCACGGCGCCGCCCCCGACGGCGGCGGCTACAACCCCCACGAGGACTCCACCGTCCTCTACTTCACCACCCCGGCCGGCTCCCGCACCGGGTACCGGCGGGTCGAGCTCCACGCCCACGGCGACCACCGCACGGTCCTCGCCGACCACCTGGGCGAGGACCCCACCCAGCGCTCGGCCGAGACCCTGCTGCACCAGCTCACCGGCGCCTGGACCACCCAGGCCCTGGCGGTCAGCGCCCGGATGGGCCTGCCCGACGCCCTGGACACCCGCACCGCCACCGCGCCGCGGCAGCTCGCCGACGCCCTCGGCGCCGACCCGCAGAGCCTCGCCACCCTGCTGCGCTACCTCGCCATGCTCGGCGTCGTCGCCGAACACCCCGACGGCTACCGGCTCACCGGCACCGGCGCCCTGCTGCGCGCCGACGCCCCGGCGTCGATGCGGCCGCTGGCGCTGATGTACGGCGGCCCGTTCTACCGGTCCTTCGCGGAACTGGAGCACACCGTGCGCACCGGGGAGGCCGCCTTCGACCACCTCTTCGGCGAGAACCACTTCGACCACTTCGCCCGCGACCCCGAACTCGCCGAACTCTTCGACCTGTCGATGGCCGCCAGCGCCCGGATGTTCGACCCGCTCCCGGACCACCCGGTCGTCACCGCCGCGGGCTCCCGCGCCGCCGCCGGGACGGTCGTCGACATCGCCGGCGGCAACGGCGAACTGCTCGGCCGGCTGCTCGCCGCCCACCCCCGGCTGCGCGGCGTCCTGCTGGAACGCCCGCACGCCGTCGAGGCCGCGCGCCGCCGCCTCGACGCCGCCGGCCTCGGCGGGCGCTGCGGCTACGTGACCGGCGACTTCGCCGACGTCCCCGGCGACGCCGACGTCTACGTGCTGTCCCGGGTGCTGCACGACTGGGACGACGAACGCTGCGCCGAGATCCTGCGGCACTGCGCCCGGGCCATGCCCGCCCACGCCGACCTGCTGATCGTCGAACGGCTGCTGCCCGCCGACGGCTCGGCCTCGCTGGCCACCGCGTGGGACCTGCACATGATGGCCAACACCGGCGGGCGCGAGCGCCGCGCCGACCACTACGGCCGGCTGCTCGCCGACGCCGGGCTGCACCTGCTGGACCACCGCCCGCTCCCGCTGGGCGCCGCCGTCCTGCACGCCCGCCGGGCCGCCGTCCCGGCCCCGACCGGCCCGTCCCCCGCCCCGGCCCGCGCCGGCGCGTAGCCCTCGGGTGCCCCGCCTCCGCCTCGGCGGCGGGGCACCCCACGGCGCGTCAGGACCGGCGCGGCTCCACGTACTCGACGGTCTGCATCATGCCGAGGTCCTCGTGCTGGAGCTGGTGGCAGTGGGCGACGGCCCGGCCGGTGAAGTCCTCGTAGCGGACCAGCAGGGTGACGGTGTCGCCCGGTCTGCCGCCGGCCAGGTCGACGGTGTCCTGCCAGACCGGCGGGTCCAGCCGCTCGCCGTTGCGGTGGGTGACCAGGACGTGGTTGGTGTGCAGGTGGAAGGGGTGGTGGAAGGCGGGGTTGGTCTCGGCGGTGCGCAGCGTCCAGCGCTCCACCCGGTCCAGTTCCAGGGTGTGGTTGACGTAGCCGGGGTCGAACAGGCCGTAGGCCGGATCGCGGGTGGGGTCGCCGGCGGGGTCGGCGACGGGGGTCGGGTTGCTGCCCAGCATCCGGTAGGCGTTGGGGAAGGGGGCGGGGAAGACGCCCGGATCGACGTGGAACACCACTTCGCGGTCCGCGTCCGGGTTCGCGATGTCGCCCTCGTCGAGGAACGGCTTGCCGGCGGGCAGGACGGTCGGCAGGTCCATCGGCGGGTCGAGGGCCTCGCCCGTCACCTCGACCGTCATCAGCGGCGCGGTCCGCCCGTCCGCCCGCAGTTCGTAGCTGCCGGGGGTGTCGGCCCGGACCAGGACGTCGGCCCGGTTGCCCATGGTCAGGCGCACCGCGTCGGTGGCGACCACAGCCGGGAAGGTCACGCCGTCCTGGGCGATCTGGTGGAGGGTGAGGTCCCCGCCGCCGCCGGTGAGCCGCAGCACCGGCGCGGTGAAGGCCGTCGCGCAGACCAGCCGCCAGCGCTGCACCTCGCCCGGGCGCAGCGTCACGGTGGGGTTGACCGCGCCGTTGACGGTCAGAACCGCCGGGACGGCGGCCAGGGCGTTGCCGGAGGTGAAGTCGGGGACCTTGCCGTCCTTGAGCCGCAGTTCGTTGAGGCAGACCACCAGGTCGGCGGCGGGCGCGATCTCGGGGACCTCGTCGACGTCGCCCTCGATGACGAGGACCCCGGCCATCCCGCCGACGATCTGCACGGAGGTGGCCCCGTGCAGGTGCGGGTGGTACCAGTAGGTGCCGGCCGGGTGGCCGGCCGGGACGTCGATCGTCGTCACGTACTGCGGTTCCGGGGCACCGGCCTCGACCTCCTCGGCGGTGCGCGGCTCGAACACCCGGAGCACGTTGTCGGCCTCCCCGGTCGGGTCGACGTGCAGGCCGTGGGTGTGCAGGTTGAAGCTGTTGAAGCCGTGCGGCCGGTTGTGGTCGCCGTCGTGGGGCTCGTTCGGCGGCAGGCCGTTGACCTGGGTCAGCCGCAGGGTGTCCCCGGCGCGCAGCCGCAGGGTCGGGCCGGGGATCGTCCCGTTGTAGGTGCGGGTGGTGACCGTGCCGTAGCCGGGGACGACGGTGTCCGTGAACCGCACGTCGAGCGTCTGCTCCAGCACCGCCCCCGCCCGGCCGGGCACCG
This sequence comes from Kitasatospora sp. NPDC059088, assembly GCF_042738155.1. NCBI lineage: Bacteria > Bacillati > Actinomycetota > Actinomycetes > Kitasatosporales > Streptomycetaceae > Kitasatospora > Kitasatospora sp. NPDC059088. The sequence goes on from NZ_JBHYGR010000010.1 coordinate 11,024, forward strand.
GCCGCGCGGTGCGCAGAGCGGGCTGGGGGAACGGCTGCGGCCCGGCGGCGGCCGCCGCGTACCGCCGGGAGAGGATCCCGTCGGACGCGGCCACCAGGACCGCGGTGGGCAGCGCCTTGAGCAGCGACCGACGACTGATTCCGACATTTTCGCTCATGGTCGGGCAATCTAGGTCAACCAGCCCGGGCGGACCGGAAAGCACACCGGGCACCCGCCGGCCGTCACCCCGTCATGACCGTCAGCTCGTGTCCCTCAGCCGGACCAGACGGTCACCGTCGCCTCCAGCTGGTAGTCCGCCGGGGCGATGGAGTCGACCTTGATCAGCGCGGTGCGACCGCCGGGGGTCCTGAGGCAGATCAGCGTCCCGACGCTCACGTGGGCCGAGTCGCCCGGGTGACTGGCGGCCCAGTCCGCGCAGGCGGCGCCGGAGGGCGGCGCCTGGCCGGTCCAGATGCCGAAGCTGTTGTGCTCCGAAGTGATCTCCTCGCGCACCACGGCCGTCGTGGCGGTGAAGCCCGCCGCGTAGATGCCCTGGGGGACGCCGGGGTGACGGCCCGGCGGGGTGAGGTCGAAGTCGGCCCCGCCGTCCATCGGGATGGCGACCTGGCCGCTCCAGACCACGGCGGGCCCGGCCGAGGAGGGCGGCGCGGGCGGGTTCGGCACGGCCGTGGCCGTCCCCGTCACCGCACCACCCGTCACCGCACCACCCGTCACCGCGCTGACCGACGGCGCCGTCGGCGTGTCACTTCCCGGCCGGATCGCCGTCCCCAGGATCAGCGCCAGCACCCCGACCGCGACCACCCCGACCCGGGCACCCCCGCTCTTCGGCCCCGGCAGGCTGATCCCGGCCCCGCTCGCCGTCTCCTTCGCGAAGGCCACGACGAAGCAGAGCAACCCGAACACCCACAACGTGATGGTTCCTGCCACGGACCCCGTCCCCCGCCTGCGTAGCCGACCCCGAACGCGCAGATGCTACAAGGAAGCTGACACCACGACAGGACATTTCCTGCCGGTGCCGCTCCACCCCTGAGCCCGTCCAACCCCATTGAGCCCGCCCGAGCCCCCCTACCCCCGAACTCCCCTCCTGACAAGCGGATCCGGGAACTCCGTGCCGGAACGGCGGCAGTTTCCCGGCCCGCCCCCGCCGGCCCCGCCCGCCGCCTAGAGTCCCGACCCGGTTGCCCTCCGTCGGCGGAGGGCCGGGCGGGTTCGGGGGTTGCGATGGAGCGGGACGTCATACGGGAGTCCGCGCGGGCGGGCCGGGTGGTGCTCTGGGAGGAGTCGGCGAGGGACGGCGCCCAGGCCAAGACGCTGATGTCGGCCGCGTTCCGGGTCCGGCTGGCCCGCGAGCAGGGCCGGATGTTCGGCGCGGACGGGCCCCGGCACGTGGTCTTCGCGGCCGGTTTCCCGGCGGTGTGCGAGGAGGAGTACGAAGCGGTGCGCCGGGTCGCCGTGGAGGCCGAGGGCACGGTCAGCGTCGCCGCCGTGTGCCGGGGGCGGGCGGCGGACGTCCGGCAGGCGGTGGCCTCGGTGCGGGGCACCGCGCACGCCCGGGTCATGGTGGTCGTCCCCGCCTCCGAGCCGATGGCCCGGACGATGACCCACCGCCCGGCCCGGGAGGCCCTGGAGTCGGCGGCCGCCCTGATCGAGGAGGCCCGCGCCCTCGACGACGGGGTCGCCGTCGACCTCTGCCTCGCCGACGCCTCCCGCGCCGACCACGGCCTGCTGGCCGACCACGCGGGCGCGCTGACCGCCGCCGGGGCCGGGACCATCCTGCTGGCCGACACCGTCGGCATCCAACTCCCCCACGAGGCGGCCGAGTTGTTCGGCCGGGTCCGGGCGGCGGCCGATCACGACGTCGTCCTGGGCGCCCACCTGCACAACGACCTCGGCCTCGGCCTGGCCAACACCCTGGAGGCACTGCGGGCGGGCGTCCGGGTGGTGTCCGCCTCCTGGCTGGGGATCGCCGAACGCAGCGGCATGGCGGCCACCGAACAGCTGCTGTTCCTGCTCACCCACGACCCGGCCCGGGCGGCGCGGCTGCTGGGCGACGACACCCCCGCCTGGTGGACCGCCCCGGACCTCACCGCACTGCCGCAGCTCGCCCGGGCCGTCTCCGGGGAGACCGGCGTCCCACTGGGCGTGACCACCCCCGTCGTGGGCAGCGGGGTCGGCACGATCTCCACCGGCACGCCCTTCGTCCACCCGCAGCTGTTCCAGCCCTTCGACCCCGAGGCCGTGCTGGGGATCGCCCCGAGCGTGGTGCTCACCCAGCTGGCCAGCCTCCGGGTGGTCCGGGCCGTCGCCGACCGGCTCGGCCACGAGCTCGACGAGCAGCAGGCCCGGGCCGCGCTGGCCTGGGTGAAGTCGCGCGCCTACCGCACCGGCCGGGCCGTCGTCGAGGACGCGGCCTTCGCCGCCTACCTGGTCGGCCTCCGCTCGGCACCGACCGGGGCGTCGGCATGACCGCCGGCACGGTCGGGACCGGCGGGACCGCCGGCACGGTCGACCTCGACGGCGCCCGGGCGGCCCTGCGGCGCGGCACCGCGGTGGTGCTGCCCAACCCGGCCCCGCTGACCCACGTCGTGGCCGGCACCGACCCACGGGCCGTCAACACCGCCAAGGGCCGGCCCGCCGAGCAGGCCGTCGCCCTCTGGGCGCACGACCCGGGCACCCTGGCGCGGCTCGGCGCCGCTCTCGACCTCTCCCCCGCCCTGGCCGCCGCCGCCCGCTGGCTGCTCACCGAGGAGCGGGTGACCCTGCTGCTCCCGCTGCTCCCACTGCTCCCGGGCGCGGCGCGGCCCGACTGGCTGGCCCCCGCCACCCGGGACGGCTGGACCCTGCTGTTCGGCGCCCGCTGGGAACCCCTGCTCCCGCTGCTCGCGGACCACCCGGTGCTGTACGTGAGCAGCGCCAACCGCACCGGCCACCCGCCCGCGGCGACGGCGGCCGGGGCCCGCGCGATGTTCCCGGCCGCCGTGCCCGTCCTCGGGCCGCTCTCCCTCGACGATCACGACGGGCCCACGCACGACCGGTTGGCCACCACGACCCTGCGGCTGCACCCGGACGGCCGGCTCGACCTGCACCGGCCCGGTGCCCAGGACCGGCCGTACCCCGGGCCCGAGGCCTACCTGGCGCACGTTCGCAGCACGTTCCTGCCGTGAGCTCGGCGCCCATGAACGCGCGCGGCGCCCGGTCGTCCATCCGGAAACCGCGCGCCGAGGGATCGGGGCCGGGCCGTCAGTTGCCGGGCTCCTGCGGGGGCCGGGTGTCGATCTCGGCCCAGACCGTCTTGCCGTCGTCGTGCGGCACCGCGCCCCAGCGGGTGGCGGCCTTCTGCACGATGAACAGGCCGTGCCCGCCCGGCAGGCCCGGGCGGTGCGGTCGGCGCGGCTCGGGCAGGTCGGTCGAGCGGTCGCTGACCTCGATCCGCAGCCGGGCCGCGGAGGCGTCCAGGACGAGGTCGACGGGGCCGCCCGCGTGCAGCATGGCGTTGGCGACGAGTTCGGCGACCAGCAGCACGATGTCGTCCTCGGCCCCGGCCGGGCCGGTCGGCCAGGACCAGTCGGCGACGGCCTGCGCGGTGTACGCCCGGGCCCGGGCGACGGGCTTGGGCTGTCCGGCCAGGTGCAGGCGCCGGCGCTGGCCGCCGGGCGGCAGGGTGGGGCCGGTGCCCGGCCGGTCGCCGTCCAGGGTGGCCCGGCTGGTCGTCATGTGCGGGTTCCCCTTCGGTTCCGGTTCGGTTCCCGTGGCGGTTCCGGCGCCGTGCTCCCGGCGCGGTGTACCGCTGTGTGCCACTGCGTAGCGCGGTGTGCCGCTGTGTGCCATGTCGTTGCGCTGTCGTCTGGTCGGTTTCCCGACCACCGACGAATTATGCGTGCCGACGGGCGGCCGCGGCACTCACCGGGGTCCGGTGGCCGCGGCCTCCACGGTCGGGTGGAGCGAGAACACGGTGTCCGTGCAGGTCAGTTCCAGCAGCCGCCGCACCGTGCCGGACGGCGCCGCCAGTCGGAAGTCGACGTCCGCCGCCGCGGCCGATATCCGGGTCTGCAGCAGCAGGTTGAGGCCGGAGGAGTCGCAGAACCCGACCTGGGCGAGGTCGACGACGAGCAGCGGCGGGCGCTGCTCCACCAGGGCGTCGAGGGTGGTCCGGGCGGGGGCCAGGGTCTCGATGTCGAGGTCGCCCGCCAGGGCGCAGACGGCCGCTCCGGCGTCGGTGCACCAGGTGTGCACGGCCAGGTCGGGCCCGAGCGGGGCACCCGCCCCTGGGGCGTCGGAGGGTGCGGTGGTCGGCGGCACGGTCACGGACTCGTTCTCTGCGGGCATCGTCTTCTCGGCTGGCATCGTCGTCGTGTTCCCCTCAACGGGTGTGCTCCACGAGCGTACGCACGCCACCCGGCCCAGGACCAGGCCGGGGGCGGACCGGCCTGGTGGCGGTGGGTGACGGCGGGTGGCGTGCGCGGTGCGGCGGTGCGCCCGGTGACCGTGCGGCGGTTCAGTCGGCGGTGAGGTCCGCCCGCAGGTGTTTCAGGGTCCGGCTGAGCAGCCGGGACACGTGCATCTGGGACAGCCCCAGGCGGGCGCCGATCTGCGACTGGGTGAGCTCCTCGCCGAAGCGCATCGACAGGATCCGCCGGTCGCGTTCCGGCAGCGCGGCGACCAGCGGCTTGAGGACGATCAGGTTCTCGACCGTGTCGAACCTCGGGTCCTCCTCGCCGAGCCGCTGGGCGAGCGGGCCGCGGTCCTCCTCGCTCTCGGTCACCGGGGCGTCCAGGGATCCGGCGGTGTGGCCGTTGGCCGCGGCGAGGCCCTCGATGACCTCCTCCGGCGACAGGTCGAGGTGCTCCGCCAGTTCGGCCACCGTGGGCGCCCGGCCCAGCCGCTGGAACAGCACGTCGCGGGCCTTGGCGAGGGTGATGCGCAGCTCCTGGAGGCGGCGCGGCACGTGCACGGCCCAGGTGGAGTCCCGGAAGTGGCGGCGGATCTCGCCGAGGATGGTCGGCAGCGCGAAGGTCACGAACTCGGCGCCGTGGTCGGGGTCGTAGCGGTCGATCGCCTTGATCAGCCCGAGCGAGCCGACCTGCAGCAGGTCCTCCTCGGGCTCCCGGCGGTTGCCGACCCGGCGGATCGCGAAGCGCACCAGCGACAGGTTGAGCTCGATCAGCGTGGCCCGGACGTACGAGTACTCGGGGGTGCCCTCCTCCAGCGTCGCGAGCCGGGCCAGCAGCACCCTGGTCAGCTCCCGGGCGTCGCCCGGCGCCACCTGCTTCGGGTCCTCGATGCCGGCGAGCTCCGGCAGTTCCGGGTGCCCCGGTTGCCCCGGGAGCCCGTGCCCGGCGGCCCGGTGGGCGGCCGGCGCGGCCTCGTCCGGGGCCGGGGCGGTCACGCGGTGGAGGAGTTCGTCACTGGTCGTGGCCATGTCGGTCCTTTCCCCTCGGCGTACGGTCCGTCCCCGGATACCCGCCGTGGCCCGTTCCATGCCGGTTCCCCTTGTGAGGATTGCGTGAGCGAACGACCCGGGCGCCGACACGGTGACGCCCGCCACACCCCGCGCATGCCGGGCGGGGAACGGGGCACCCGGACCGGGTACGGGGCCGGAGCACGAGGAGGAGAAGGAGGACCGGACGATGGGACGGATCGAGGAATCGGTCGAGGTCGCCGCGCCGCTCGACGAGGTCTACCGGCACTGGGTGCACTGCGAGGACTTCCCGCGGTTCATGCGCGGCGTGGTCAGCGTGGACGTCACCGGTGGCGGCGCCAGCAGCTGGGTGGTCGAAACCGCGGGCGGCCGCCGGGAGTTCGAGGCCGTGACCACCGAGGTGGTGGAGGGCGAGCGGGTGGCCTGGGACGGCGGGAGCGGCCCGGTGCGGCACAGCGGCGTGGTGACCTTCCACCACGTGGACGACCGCACCACCCGGGTCATGCTCCAGCTGGAGGTCGAACCGCACGGGCTCTGGGCCCAACTCGCCGAGGCGCTCGGCTTCGTGGACCGCCGGGTCATCGACGACCTGAACGACTTCAAGCACCACGTCGAGCGGGACGACAACGCCCCCGGCACCACCCCGGGGGCATGAACTCCCGCATCGGGGGCAGCCGAGCCCTACCGGACGAGACGAAACGGAGGCAGTCATGACCGCACGCCGCACCATCTGGGAATTCCGCACCTCCGCCGGACACACCGCCGGCACCGACCTCATCGGCTTCCACGTCGAGGCCACCGACGGCGCGATCGGCAAGGTCGACAAGCTGTCCGAGGAGGTCGACGAGCAGTACCTGGTCGTCGACACCGGGCCGTGGATCCTCGGCCGTCGGGTCCTGCTCCCGGCCGGCACCGTGACCCGGATCGAGATCGGCGAGCAGAAGGTCTACGTCGACCGCTCCAGGGCCGAGATCCGCGACAGCCCCGACCTCGACGCCGGCGGGCCCGACCAGGAGGCCGACACCTGCGGGCGCTTCGGGCCCTACTGGGACCCGTACTACGGCGGCCGGATCCTCTGACCGGGCCACCGGAAGCACAGACCGACAGTCAGCGACGACGGACGGGGGCGGGCCGCCGGCTCCCCCCGTCCGGACCACCCGGGAAAGGGGAAACCTCCCATGGAACGTCTCACCACCCGGATCACCATGCGACTGATGACCGGCGACGACCGCAGCCGGGACCTGGACGTCGACTGGTCCTACCGGGACGACGAACCCCACGCGGCGGAGCTGGACTTCACCTCCTACCAGCCGAACGCGGTCTGGTCGCTCTCCCGCGACCTGCTGCTCGCCGGGCTGCACGCGCCCGCCGGCGAGGGCGACGTCCACGTCACACCGTTCGACGACGCCCACGTGCTGATCGCGCTGGCCGGCACCGAGGGCGTCGCCCTGCTCGCGGCCCCCGCGGCGGCGGTCGCCCGGTTCCTGGCCCGGACCGTACGGCTCGTCCCGCCGGGGCGGGAGCACGAGCGGATCGACTGGGACCGCGGCCTGCACGACTTACTGGCGGCCTGAAACCCATCGGCCCGCCGGGCCGTACGGCACGGCACCGCACCGCACGGCACCGCACGGCACCGGACGGCACCGCACCGCACCGCACCGCACCGCACCGCACCGAGAGGAGCACCCGCCCATGACCACCTCCCCCGCCCGCACCGGTCAGCCGCCGCCCGCGCCGGAGCCCCCGGCGCCGCGGACCAGGCCGCTGCTGCCCGACCCGCCGCCCCCGCCCGGCTCGCCCGTCCCCCCGCCGGCCCCGCGCCCGGTGCACCGGCCGGCCCCCGAACCGGCCGCCCCGCAGCCGGGCCGGCCCCACCCGGTCGAGCCGCCCGACTGAACCGGCCCTGACCCCGACCACCGTGCCAGCAGCGGAAAGGAGAGCCGCAGATGTGGTGGAGCCTGCTCCGCCTGGCCGTCGTCGGAGCCGCGGCCGCCCTCCTCACCTACGGCCTGGACCGGGCCGTCCGGTCGGCCGCCCGGCGGCTGGCGGCCCCCCGGGGTGCCGGTGACGTCCCGGAGGTGCTGCGCAGGTGCCGCCACCCGGTGCTGGCGCTGACGGCCTGCCTGCTGCTCTCCGCCGCGCTGCCGTGGATCGCAGCCCCGCCCGCCGCCCGCGCGGGGCTGCGGCACCTGGCGGTGATCCTGGCGATCACCTCCGGCGGCTGGCTGTGCGGCCGGCTGGTGGCGATCCTGGCGGAGGGCGCCGCCCGGCTCGCCGTGCACCGCCGCGAGCCGGCCTGGGCGGGCCGGGCCCGGACCCAGGCCGTCCTGCTCGGCCGGATCGGCCAGGCGGTGGTCGGCCTGGTCACCCTGGGCGCGGTGCTGATGACCTTCCCGGCCGTGCGCGGGGTCGGCACCAGCCTGCTGGCCTCCGCCGGGCTGGTCGGCGTGGTGGCGGGCGTGGCCGCCCAGAGCACCCTCGCCAACGTCTTCGCCGGGGTGCAGCTGGCCTTCGGCGACCTGGCCCGGATCGGCGACGTCGTGGTGGTGGCCGGGGAGTGGGGGACGGTCGAGGAGATCACCCTGACCGCCGTGGTGATCGAGACCTGGGACCAGCGGCGGCTGATGATGCCGATGTCGTACTTCGTCGGGCGGCCGTTCGAGAACTGGTCCCGCCGCGACAGCCGGATCACCGGCACCGCGCTGCTCCACCTCGACCACCACGCCCCGATCGGGCTGCTGCGCGAGGAGTTCGAGGACTACCTGGCCAAGTGCGAGCTCTGGGACGGCCGGGGCAGCGCCCTCCAGGTGGTCGACACCACGCCGACCACCATCGTGGTGCGGGTGCTGGCCACGGCGGCGGACGGCGGCGACGCCTTCGAACTGCGCTGCCGGCTCCGCGAGCACCTGATCGGCTACCTGCGCGACCGCCACCCGTACGCGCTGCCGCGCCTCCCGGTGGCGGAGGCGCCCGCGCGGGACCCGGACGACCGGGGGGACCCCCGTACCCCCCGGCCGACCCCGGGCCCGCACACCCCTCGACCACGAACGCCTCCGCTGTAGGGTCCCGGCCGGTCGGCCCGCGCGCTACGGCCGCGGGTCGATCGGCGTCAGCGCGCCAAAGCGGCGTTCGAGCACCTCGGCGGCGTCCAGGCACTGGTCCTCGCGGTACATCCGGCCGATCAGCTGGAGGCTCTGCGGCAGCCCGTCGGCGAACCCGCTGGGCACGTTCACCGCGGGCACCCCGATCAGCGAGGTCACCGCGCACACGGCCCTGGGCAGCGTCAGCCGGGCGTGGCCCTCGGCGTCGGTGTCCTCGGAGAACACGTCGACCCCGGGCACGGGGTGGGGGCAGGTGGGGGTGAGGAGCAGCGGGTGGGTCTCCATCAGCGCGGCCCAGTCGCGCTGGAGGCCGAGCCGGACGCCGGTCTGCCGGAGGAACTCGCCGAGGTCCTCGTGCGGGGTGCGCTCCAGGAACAGGTCGACGTTCCGGGCCCCCTTCTCGGTGAGCAGCTGCCGGACCCGGGACCAGTTCAGGCCGAACTCGGTCATGATCAGCTTGCCGTAGCACTCCAGGGCCTCGGACAGCCGGGGGATCCTGACCTCCTCGACCTCGTAGCCGGCCTCGACCAGGGCCTCGGCGGCGTCGACGGCGGCGGCGCCGATCTCGGGGTGGACGCCGATGCCGGCCGGGTCGACCACGACGCCGACGGTGATCGGGCGCGTGGGGCGTGGCCCGCGGAGCGGCGCCGGGACGGCCCTCGGGTCCTGCGGGTCGGCGCCCGCCAGCGCCTCGAAGGCGGCGCGCAGGTCGGCGACCGAGCGGGCGAACGGGCCGTCGACCGGGATGAGTTGGGAGGCCAGCATCGGCTCCTGGCCGAGGATGCGGTGGTCGGCGGCGAAGCGGCCGTAGCTGGGCTTGAGCCCGGCGACCCCGTTGAAGGCGGCGGGCAGTCGGACCGAGCCGCCGGAGTCGTTGCCGAGGCCGAGCGCCGCCATGCCGACCGCGACGGCCACCCCGTCGCCGCCGCTGGTGCCGCCCGGGTTCCTGGTCCGGTCCCACGGGTTGTACGTCCGGCCGTAGAGCTGGCTCTCGGCGTCGGAGGAGATCGACAGGTCGGACATGTTGGCGTGGCCGATCGGGATGGCGCCCGCGGCGCGCAGGCGGCGCACCGGCGGGGCGTCGGTCTCGGCGACGTGGTCGCGGAACCTGGGCACGCCGTGGGTGGTCGCCCAGCCGGCGACGCGGATGTTCTCCTTCACGGTGAACGGCACCCCGGCCAGCGGGCCGAGCGGCTCGCCGGCCGCGCGGCGCCGGTCGGTCTCGCGGGCGGCCTCGCGGGCGGCGTCCGCCATCAGCTGGGTGACGGCGTTGACGGCCGGGTTCACGGCCGCGATGCGCTCCAGGTGGCTCTCCACCACCTCGGCCGCCGTGAGCTCGCCACGGGCGACGGCGGCCCCCAGTTCGGTCGCGCCCAGTTGCCACGGGGCGGTGGTGGTCGGTGCGGCACTCATCGTGGTTTCCCCTCCGGTTCGTTCCGATGCGCTTGCATCGCATCGCGGGTCCATCACACCGCACCCCGGGAACCGATGCAAGTGCATTACTACGATCCCGCGGCGGATCCGCCCGTTCCGTCGGCACCGGTCGGCGCCGGTCGGCGCCGGTCGACGTTAGGGTGAACGGATCGAATGATCATCAGGAGAGCCATGACCGCCGCCAAGCCCCGCGTCCTGCTCGTCACCGACCTCGCCTACCAGGCCCGGGGGCGCCGCTACTGCGACGAGGACATCCAGCTCTCCGCCCGCCTGCGCGAGGACTTCGACGTCGCCCTCTGCCACCCGCGCGACGCCGCCGCGCTGATGGACTCCTTCGACCTGGTCCTGGTCCGCAACAGCGGCCCGGTGCTGGACCACCTCGCCGCGTACCGGGACTTCCGCGCCCGGGCGCTCGAACGCGGCACCCGCGTCTACACCCAGCTCACCGGGCGCGCCGACCAGGCCGGCAAGCAGTACCTGCTCGACCTCACCGCCGCCGGGTACCCCGTCATCCCCACCGTCGACCGGGCCGCCGACCTCGACCGGCTGCCCGTCGTGCCCGAGTACGTCGTCAAGCCGAAGCTCGGCGCCGACTCCATCGGCCTGCGGATCGTCCCCCGCGAGCAGCTCGACACCGTCGCGTACGACCAGGACGTCCTGGTCCAGCCGCTGGTCCCGTTCCGCTACGAGGTCTCGTTCTACTTCGTCGACGACGCCTTCCAGTACGCCCTGCACGCCCCCGACCCGGAGCGGCGCTGGCACCTCGAACCGTACGAACCCACCGCCGCCGACCTGGAGTTCGCCCGGCGCTTCATCGCCTGGAACACCGTCGAGCACGGCATCCAGCGGGTCGACGCCTGCCGCACCCCCGAGGGCGCGCTGCTCCTGGTCGAGCTGGAGGACCTCAACCCCTACCTCTCGCTCGACCTGGTCGACCCGGCCGTCCGGGACCGCTTCGTCGACGCCCTCAAGGCCGCGCTGCACGCGCTCGCCACGAAGCCCTGACCCGCCGGGCTGCACGCGTTCGCTACGACGCCCTGACCCGCCGGGCGGCCTCGGTCAGCACCGCGCCCAGCGGCAGGCCGACCCGGGCCGCCGCCAGCTCGTCCCCGCGGGTCGCGCCCTGGTTGACGATCACCACCGGGGTGCCCGCGCGGGCGGCCCGGCGCACGAAGCGCAGCCCCGACATGACCGTGAGCGAGGAACCCAGCACCAGCAACCCCTGGGCCGCGTCCACGAGTTCGAAGCAGCGCTCGACCCTCGGCCTGGGCACGCTCTCGCCGAAGAAGACCACGTCCGGTTTGAGCACTCCCCCGCACACCGCGCACGGGGCGACCCGGAAGGCGGCCACCGACTCCGGCGCCAACTCGGCGTCGCCGTCCGGGTTGACCCGGGCCGGGCCGTCCCGGAAGCCGCCGTTCAGCTCCTCCAGCCGGCGGTCCAGCTCGGTGCGCGGGCTGGTCCTGCGGCAGTCCAGGCAGACCACCCGGTGCAGCCCGCCGTGCAGCTCCACCGCCGTCCGGGTGCCGGCCGCGCGGTGCAGGCCGTCCACGTTCTGGGTGATCACCGCCGACACGTGCCCCGAGCGCCGCAACCGCTCCACCGCCCGGTGCCCGGCGTTCGGCTCGGCCGCCGCGATCGCCCGCCAGCCGACGTGGCTGCGCGCCCAGTACCGCTGCCGGGCCGCCGCGCTCCCGGTGAACTCCTGGAAGGTCATCGGCGCCGCGCGCCGCCGGCTGCCCGTCTCGCCCCGGTAGTCCGGGATCCCGGACTCGGTGGACAGGCCCGCCCCGCTGAGCACCACCGCCCCGCGCCCGGCCAGCAGGCGCACCAGCGCCGCCAGGCCGGCCGCATCGGCCGCCGTACCGCCGGGAGTCGCCGCGAGCGCGTCCATGCCGTCCAGGGTAGGACCGGGCCGGGCGCGGGAGCGAGGGCCGGGGCGGCGCGGGGCCTTGGCGGCCGGGGCCCGGCAGCCGGGGCACGGCAGCCGGGGCACGGCGGCGGGGGCTCAGCCGCCAAGGGGTTCGGCCGCCGGGTGCTCCGGGTCGTACCCCGCCCAGCCCGGCTCGCCGCTCCGGGCGAACGCCGTCCAGGCACCGTGCACCCGGGCGGCCAGCCCCGCCGGCGCCGGGTCGGGGCCGAGCAGCCCCTCGGGCCCGTGCAGCCAGGGCTCGTCCGCCACGTCGAACACGAAGGGCAGCTCGACGGTGTGGGCGGCGCCGAGCCGCCCGTCCAGGGCCGGGGACCGGTACCCGAAGGAGTAGCGGTGGGTGCGGCCGCCGGAGATCCGGGCGTGTGCCCGGGCGATGCGCTCGGTGCCGGCCTCGAACAGGGCGTGCGCGAGCACGGCGGAGCGCAGTTCGCCCGGGGTGGCCCGCGGCCGGCCGGCGCGCAGGGCCGCGAGCACGCCCTCCGGGTCGGCCAGCAACCCGGTGGCGGCCGCGCGCAGCCCCGCCTCCGTGGTGGATTCCAGCTCCCCCTGCGGTGCCAGGTAGAGGTTCGCCTCCTCGGTGTTGGTGCCGATCAGCAGGTCGACGTCCCTCGCCGGGCCTTCGGCCAGCGCGTCCGCGGGCTGGACCGGCAGGACCAGCCCGAGCGGGCTGAGCCCGGCCAGCGGGTCCACGGCGGTGCCGGTGCGCAGGTCGAGGCCGGTCAGCTCGGGCAGGACCGCCACCAGCCGCTCGTCCGGCACGGCGGCGAACGCCCCGGCCGTCGGCTCGACGCCCAGGGCGGCGGCCGCGGCGGTCGTGACCCGCCGTGCCTGCTCCGGGGTGAACGCGCCCGTCCCGCTGCCGCTCTGGACCACGGCCCGCCGGAACAGCCCGCGCGCCTGCGGCGTGGCGAGCAGCGCGCAGACGAGCGTGGCGCCCGCGGACTCGCCGAACACGGTGACGTTGCCGGGGTCGCCGCCGAAGGCCGCCACGGAGTCGCGCACCCAGCGCAGCGCGGCGAGCACGTCCAGCAGGCCCCGGTTGGGCGGGGCACCCGGCAGGTCGAGGAACCCGGGGATGCCCAGGCGGTAGTTCACCGCCACCAGCACCACGCCGTCCCGGGCGAAGGCGGAACCGTCGTAGAGGGCGGCGCGGTTGGAGCCGGTGATGAAGCCGCCGCCGTGCACGAAGACCATCACCGGGCGGCGCCGGCCGTCGGCGGCGGGCGTGTGGACGTCGACGGTGAGGTACTCCGGGCCGGGCACCCAGCCCGGCCCGAAGTAGGGGCTCACGTCGAGCCCGTCGAAGGCGCGGGGCGGCTGCGGGGCGGTGGGCGAGGGCCGGGTGCCGTCGCGGACGCCGGACCAGCCGGGGTGCGGCCGGGGCGGGGCGAACCGGCCGGCGCCGGCCGGCGCCGCCGCGTAGGGGACGGCCCGGTAGCGCTCGCCGGTGCGGGCGCGGGCGCCGCGGACGGCTCCCGCCGGGGTCGTGACGACGGGTTCTGCCTGTCGGGGCACGTGAATCGGTTCCTCTCCACTGCGTCAACCGGGCGAACCGGCTGACCTGGCTGGACTGGCTGGACCGGTTGAACTGGGGGCTGACCCGGGGCCGCCCCGGGGCCGACCGGTGTCGGCGGCGCGTCAGGAGATGCGCGGGAAGCCCGCCCACTCCTCGACCGCGAAGCCCGGGCCGCGGCGCGCGACCTCGACCGCGCCGCTGCCGCCGAAGTGCGCCGGGAAGAGCAGCGCGTGCCGCTCCGCGGCATCGCCGAGCAGCCGGTGCCGGGTGGCGCGGGACTGTGCCGGGTCCTCGCAGAAGCAGGAGTTGGTGTCCGGCTCGGCGAGTTGGAGCGGGGTGTGCACGAGGTCCCCGACGAACAGGGCGCGTTCGCCGTCGGAGTCCAGGGTGAGCACGGAGGATCCCGGGGTGTGCCCGGGCGCGGGGTCCAGCCGCAGGTTGCGGTCGATCCGGTGCCCGCCGTCCCACAGCCGGACCTGCCCGGCCCGGTGGACCGGCGCGACGCTGTCCTCGAAGACGTTCCGGTTGCCCTCGCCGAGCACGCTCCGGTGGCCGTTGGCCGGGTCCCAGAACTCGAAGTCCGGGCGCGGGACGAGGTACGTCGCGTTGGGGAAGGTCGGCACCCACTCCCGGCCCTCCAGGCGGGTGTTCCAGCCCACGTGGTCGATGTGCAGGTGGGTGTTGACCACGAGGTCGACGTCCTCGGGCCGCACCCCGGCGGCGGCGAGGTTGTCCAGGTACTCCGTGTCCAGCCGGTGCCAGACCGGCGCGTACGGCCGGTCCTTGTGGTTGCCCACCCCGGTGTCGACCAGGATCGTGCGGCCCTCGCTGCGCAGCAGCCAGGTCTGGATCGCGGTGCGGCACTGGTCGGTCCCCGGATCCCAGAAGTCGGGCGCCAGCCAGTCGCGGTGCTCCTGCCACGCGCCGTCGGGACTGTCCGGGAAGAACTGCCCGGGGGTCAGCCCGGCCGGGCCGTAGTACTCCTTGACCCGGGTGACCGTGACGTCGCCGAGGGTGAGCTGGTCCGGGGCGTGGTGCATGGGTCCGTCCTCCGGTGCGGGGCGCGCCCCGGGGCGGGGCGGCCGGCTGCGGCCCGTGCGGCGGATCGTGTCGGACGGGCCCTGGCACCGAGCCTCGGCGGTCCGGGCGGCGCGGACCAGTCCCGGCCGTTCCTACCCCTCGCAGGGTGTGGCAGCGCCCGGCCGGCCGTCGAATACTGGGGGGATGAACGGACCAGGACCCCTCGGCGACTTCCTCCGGGCCCGACGGACGCGGCTGCATCCCGCGGACGTCGGACTGCGCGAACTCGGGCCCCGCAGAAGGGTGTCCGGGCTCCGGCGGGAGGAGGTGGCGCAGCTGGCCGGCGTCAGCGTCTCGTACTACACCCGGCTCGAACAGGGGCTGTCCCGCGGGGCCTCGCCCGAGGTGCTGGACGCGATCGCCCGCGCCCTGCTGCTCGGCGGCCACGAGCGCGAACACCTCGACCGGCTGGCCGGCGCCGCCCGCCGGGCACCCCGGGTGCGCCGCCCCGGGCCGGAGCGGCTCACGGCGGAGACCCGCGACCTGCTGCGCTCCGTCGGCGGCGTCCCGGCGGTGGTGCTCGGCCGCCGGATGGACGTCCTGGCCTGGAACCCCCTCGGCCACGCCCTGCTGGCCGGCCACCTGGACCGGGACAGCCCCGACGACCCGGCGCGGCGCCCGAACCTGGGCCGGATGCTGTTCCTGGACGCCCACACCCGGGAGCTGTACGCGGACTGGCCGCGCAAGGCCCGCGGGGTGGTCGGGAACCTGCGCGGAGCCGTCGGCCGACACCCGGAGGACCGGCTGCTCGCCGAGTTGATCGGCGAACTGACCATGGGCAGCCCGGAGTTCGTCGCCCTGTGGGCCGACCACCGGGTGGCGCCCTGCGACACCGCCGCCCACCTGCTGCACCACCCGGTGGTGGGCGCGCTGGAGGTGCACCAGCAGCTGCTGTCGATCGCGGGCTCGCCGGAGCAGGCACTCATCGTCCACACCGCGCCGGCCGGCTCCCCCGCCGAGGAGGCCCTGGCCCTGCTCGGCCGGGCGGGCGAGTTCGGCCCCTCGGCCGCACCGGGCGCCCGCAAGCCGGACACCCGCAAGCCGGGCACCCACAGACCGGTGGCCCGCAAAACCGGTGGCCCGGCGGGTGCCGCCGGAGTTAACCTCGGGGACATGGACGTCATGGACCGAAGCACCAGCGCAGCCGCGCGAGCCGCCAGCTCGCCGGTTGCCGCCGCCTGACGTACCCCCTCCCCCGGCGACCGGAAACGGTCCGCCGGTGGTGTTCCCGGGGCGTTCCCTCCCCCGGTCCCGATGATCGCGCGGCTCGTTCTCCGGCGCCTCCCTCCCCCGAGAAGGAGCCACCGCCATGAACACCGACCAGCTCGTCCGCGTCTTCACCGAGTACTTCGAGGAGCGCGGCCACCGCCGGACCATCGGCTCCACCCTGCTGCCCCCGCCCGGCGACCCGGTGCTGTTCACCACCTCCGGCATGCACCCCCTCACCCCGTACCTGGAGGGCCGTCCGCATCCGCTCGGGACGAGGCTGGTCAACCGGCAGCGGTGCCTGCGCACCACCGACCTGGACGAGGTCGGCGACCGCACCCACCTCACCGTCTTCGAGATGCTGGGCAGTTGGTCGCTGGGCGACTACGAGGGCCCGCAGAGCCTCGACTGGGGCTACGGCCTGCTCACCGACGGCCTCGGCATCGACCCGGGCCGCCTGCACGCCACCGTCTTCGGCGGGGACGACCGGGTCGGGCCGGACACCGGCTCGCTGGAGCTCTGGCAGGACCGCGGGGTCCCGGTCGAGCTGACCGTCGACGACAACTGGTGGTCCAACGGGCCGACCGGCCCCTGCGGCCCCGACTCGGAGATCTTCCTCTGGACCGGCGACACCCCGCCGCGGTCGACCCCGACCCGGGACGACCGCTGGGTGGAGGTGTGGAACCACGTGATGATGCGTCACCGCCGGCTCGACGACGGCTCGCTCGTGCCGCTCCCCCAGCGCAACGTGGACACCGGACTCGGCCTGGAACGGCTCTCCTCGCTGCTCCAGGGCCGCTCCTCGGTCTTCGAGTGCGACGTCTTCGACCCCTGGCGCCGCCTGGTGCCGCCGCTGTGGCAGCTGGACGAGCCATCCCTGCGCCTGGTCTGCGACCACCTGCGCTCGTCGGTCGTGGTGATCGGCGACGGTGTCCGCCCCGGCACCACCGGCCGCGGCTACGTGCTGCGCCGCCTGGTCCGCCGGGTGCTCACCGTGCTGCGCCGCGACGACCCGCAGCGCCGGCTCGGGGACCTGCCGCCGGAGCTGGTGCGGCACACCCTGGACCGCTTCGGCCAGGACGTGGACCCGGAGTCGGTGCGCCGGGTGCTGCTCGACGAGGAGCAGCGCTTCGACCGCCTGCTGGAGCGCGGCCGCCGGCTGCTCTCCCGCCCCCGCTTCCGCGGCCCGCTCGGCGAGGACGACCTCCGCTACCTCCACGACACCCACGGCCTGCCGCGCGAGCTGGTCCTCGAACTGCGGTCGCAGTGACGGACGGTGGCGGGGGCGGGACGGTCGGCAGTACCGTTCCGACCCCGGCACCGCTCTCCGCCTCCCACCGGTCGCCGACCGGACCTCGCTCGGCGGCCCTGGTGGATCGGGCTGGTGCGTGTAAGGTAAGTCGACTTTTCGGGGGGCGGGGGAAACGGAACGTGGTTCAGGACGAGTGTGCGCCGACGCGGCTGCGGTTCAGCCTGCTGGGGCCGATCGGCATCGAGGCCGACGGACGGGCCGTGCCCGCGGGCCCGCCCCAGCAGCGGGCCGTGCTGGCGGCGCTGCTGCTTCGGGCCGGCCGCCCCGTCACCCTGCACGAGCTCGTCGACGCGCTGTGGGGTGCCGAACCGCCCTCGTCCGCCGTGATGGTCCTGCGCACCTACGCCTGGCGAATCCGCCAGCGGCTGGCCGGCCCTGACGGCGGCGGACGCAGCGGTGGCGGGCCCCGGAGCGCCGGGCCCGACGGCACCGGCCCCGGCGGCACCGGCCCCGACGGCGGTACGCCCGTGGCGCAGCTGCTCAGCTCGGTGGGCGACGGCTACCGGCTGTCCGTACCGCCGGAGTCCGTGGACGTCCACCGGGCCGAGCGGCTGGCCGCCACCGCAGCCCGCGCCTGGCGCAAGGGGCGGCGGAAGGAGTGCGCCACGCTGCTCACCGAGGCGCTCTCCCTGTGGCAGGGGGAGCCGCTGGCCGGCGTGCCCGGGCCGCTCGCCGAGGCCGAGCGCTCCCGCCTCGCCGAGCTGCGGCTGACCCTGACCGAGCAGCGCTTCGCCGCCGAGCTCGCCCGCGGCCGGCACCACGCCCTGGTGTCCGACCTCACCGCGTTCGTCCAGCAGCACCCGCTGCGCGAGCAGAGCTACGGCTTCCTGATGCGGAGCCTGTACGCCGCCGGCCGACAGGCGGACGCGCTCGCCGTCTTCGCCCGGGCCCGGCGCACGCTGGGCGAGGAGCTGGGGATCGACCCCGGCCCGGAGCTGTGCGGGCTGCACGGCCGGATCCTGGCCGGCGACCCGGGCCTGCTGGCACCCGCCCCGGCGGCGGTCCTCACCCCGGCGCCGGAGGGCGTCGTCCGCCCGGCCCAACTACCGCCGGACATCTCCGACTTCAGCGGCCGCACCGAGGCCGTCCGGCAGCTCGCCGAAGGCCTGACCGGAGCCGACCGGTCCGTCCTCGGCGTGGCCTCGATCAGCGGCATGGGCGGCATCGGCAAGAGCACGCTGGCCGTCCGGGTCGCCCACCAGGTCCGCGACCACTACCCCGACGGCCAGTTCTACGCCGACCTGCGCGGCACCAGCGGCGAACCGGCCGACGCCGCCGCCGTCCTGGGCAGCTTCCTCGGCGCACTCGGCGTCGCCGCCGCCGACCTGCCGCGCGGCGTCGAGGACCGCTCCCGGCTGCTGCGCAGCCTGCTCGACGGCCGCCGGGTCCTGCTCCTGCTCGACGACGCCCGCGACCTCGCCCAGCTGCGCCCCCTGCTGCCCGGCTCCGGCGACTGCGCGGTGATCGTCACCGGCCGCACCCGGGTCCCCGGCCTGTCCTCCCGTGCCCACCTCGACCTCGACGTGTTCGCCGTCGACGAGGCCCTGGACCTGCTGCGGCAGGTCATCGGCGGACCGCGGGTGGCGGCCGAGCCCGCCGCAGCCGACGAGGTGGTCGGCCTCTGCGGCCGGCTGCCGCTCGCCGTGCGGATCGTCGCCGCCCGGCTGGCGGCCCGACCCCGCTGGGCGCTGGCCCGGCTGGTCACCGCGCTCACCGACGAACGCCACCGGCTCGACCAGCTGCGCGTCGGCGGCCTCGCCGTGACCACCGTGTTCGAGCTCGGCTACCGGCAGCTCAACGGCGTCCAGGCGTACGCCTTCCGCACCCTCGCCCCCTTCACCCGGCCGACGATCGCCCTGGATGCGGCGGCGGCCGCGCTCGGCCTGGGCCCGGAGGACGCCGAGGAGGTATTGGAGTCCCTGGTGGACGCGGCCCTGCTGGAGTCGCCGCAGCCCGGCCGGTACCGCTACCACGAACTGCTGCGCAACTACGCCGAGCAACGGCTGCTCCCGCACGAACGGCCGCCGGTGGCCGCCCGGCTGCTGCGCTTCCTGCTGGCGGGCGCCGTCGCGGCGTTCCAGCGGGCGGTCCCGGGGGATCCGGTCGGCACCACCTTCACCGTCGCGGGCGCCGCCCGCTTCGCCGACCTGGCCGGGGCCAGGGCCTGGGTGGTGCGGGAGTTCGACGGCATCGCCCACGCCGTCGGCGCGGCCGTGCGCTCCGCCCCCGACCCCACGCTGCTCGACGTCGCCGCCGATCTGCTGGTCGCCTGCAGCGCCTTCGGCCGGGACATCTCCTCAACCCTGCTGGGTTCGGTCGCCCACGAGGCCGCCGAGGCCGCCGAGTCGCTCGGCCACCACCGGGCGGCCGGCCGGGCCCGCTTCGTCTGCGGCAACGTGGCCGTCCAGGCCACCCGGCTCGACGAGGCCCGCGAGCACACCACCCGGGCCGCGGACTCCTGCCGGCGCGCGGAGGACACCGTGATCCTCCGGCAGACCTGCAACGACCTCGGCGTCATCGCGCTGTTCCAGCAGCGGAACGCCGACGCGGTGCGCAACTTCGACCAGGCCCTCGCGCTGGCCCGCCTCCTCGGCCACCGCTCCGGGGCGCGCGCCCCCCCCCCGCCCCCCCCCCGCGCCCCCCGGCGCGCCGGCGGCCCCCCCGGGGCGGTGGGGAGAGTGGCCGCGGAAAGAGAATCCCACCGGGGCCGCCCCGCC
>NZ_JBHYGR010000010.1:30751-88943 GCF_042738155.1 Kitasatospora sp. NPDC059088
CGCGGGCCCCCCCACACCCCCACCCCCCCCCCACCCCCCGGTCAGGGGCCGCCCCACGCCGAGGAGGCGGTGGCGATCTGCGACGAGGAACTGCTGGCCCTGCGGGACGTCCCGGACAGCCACGGGGCCGCCCACGCCCTCGGGATCCGCGGCCGCGCACTGCACGAACTCGGCCGCCACGACGAGGCCCTGGCCACCTACCAGGAATGCCTGGAGCTGTGCCGCACGGCCGGTCTGCCCCGCCAGGAGGCAATGGCCCGCTACCGGCGCGCCGACACCCTGCGGGTGACCGGCCGGCCCGCGGAGGCCCTGACGGAGGCCCGGGCGGCGGTGACCCACCTGGAGGGCGCGCGCGACGGCGAACGCGACCTGGCCTACGCCCTCCAGATCCTGGCCCGGACCGAGGCCGGCCTCGGCGACCGCGCGGCGGCCGAGGTGCACGCGGCCCGGGCGTACGCCTCGCTGGCCGCCCTGGGACTGCCGGAGGCGGCGGACGCCCGGGAACTCCTCGACCGGCTGCGCTCCGAGGTCTGAGCGGCGGATCCCCCGGGGATCCGCCGCGGTCGGGGCCGGGCGGCTCAGAGCTGCCCGCCGGACGGCAGCGGCCTGGAGGCGATGGTGTTCCACTCGTTGGTCTCGTCGATGTGCACCCTGGGGTCACCGTTCACCCCGGCCAGGGCCGCCGCCCCCGGCTGGAACGTCACAGCCGACGCCGACACCCGGGCGGAACCCTCCGCCCCGGCCGGGGCGGCCTGGGCGGCCGGGGCCGCGAGCAGCACGGCACCGGTGGCGAGGCCCAGCAGGGTTGCGGCGCGCTTGGCGGCGTTCGGAACACGGTTCATGGGGGACTCCAGTTCGTTGCGGAGGCAGTAGCGCCGGCCCACCGGAGTGTGTGCCGACCCGGTGAGCTTCGCAGCCGCCGATAGACAAATGATCAACGCCCCTCACGGGCAGCTAGACCGGGAAGCCGAGCGTCGGGCCGGGGCGGGGGGTGCCGATGTGGAGGGCGCTGAGGCTGGTCAGCCCGGCGGTGGGGAGGCCGAGGGCCTCGTCGGTGGCGGCGCAGGAGGCGTCGGAGCGGATCCGGGCGGACAGGCCGAGGGCGGCCGCCGCGAGGGCGGCGCGTTGCAGGGCCAGCCCGGCCTCGATGTGGGCCAGGCGGTACCAGCGGTCGCCGTACGCGTCGATGCCCGCCTCCAGGGCGGCGACCGGCAGGACCGTCAGGGGCGCCTCCAGGTAGTCCAGCCGGGTCGGCGGCGCGGCCAGCCCGGCGGCGATCCGTCCCGGTGCGCCGGGCGGGACCGGCAGCGGGGCCAACTCCCCGTCGCGGTAGGCGTAGCAGCCCGCGGCGAGGCCGGTGACGTCGCGGACCACGCAGCACAGCGCGACCGCGGCGGGTGCCGTCGCGACCCCGGCGAGGTCCCCGGGGTACCCGGCGGCCGCGGCGCCGAGCAGCGCCGCCAGCGCCCGCCGGTCCATCGGCACCGGCAGGAACCCGTTGCTCGCCGAGGCGCGCCGCGCGACCCCCGCGCGGAGGCCGGCCGAGCCCAGGGGGGCCGCGTCGGGCAGCCGGATCGCCGCCCCGGGCGCGGACACGGGCGCGGGCAGCGGCCGGGCGGGCTGGACCGCGTCCGGCCGTTCGGTCAGCGAGGCCCCGTGCACGGCGGCGGTGTAGGGCAGCAGCCCCAGGATCGAGGTCGGCGGTGTCTCCGGTACGGCCGCCACCGACGGCAGCGACGGCGGCTCGCCGGGGCCCGGGCCGGCCGCCGGGGCGGCCGGGTGGCGGAGCGTCAGGACGGCCGTCACGCTCTGCCCGTAGGGGTCGAGGCCGAGCAGCGCGTCGACCGGCCGGTCGTCCTGGCGCAGCCGCACCCCGACGGCCGCGCCCAGCGCCTCGGCGACCGTCTGGGCCTGGGCGAGCAGCACCCCGGTCTCCTGCTGTTGCAGCCGGTAGCCGAACTCCCGGTACTTCACGGCGCTGCGCCAGAACACCGTCGTGAGGACGAGGACCAGGTCGGGCACCTCGCCGGTGCCCGGCGCCAGGGCCCTGCGGTGGTCCCCCGGGCGGACGGCGACCAGCCGGTGCCCGACGCCGTCGTAGTGGTACACCGCCGCCGGCAGGCCGGGGGCCGCGCCGAGCGCGAGGTACGCCTCGATCGGGTAGCGGGCGCCGCCGCTCGGCGCGGGGCGGCAGTCGCCCTGGCCGGGCGGGGCGGCGAGCGCGGTGCCCGTCGCCGGGTCCACCGGGTACATCCAGTTCGCCCTGGTCCGGCCGAGCAGTTCGCGCATCAGCGTGCCCAGGACGGCCGGCCAGTCGTGGGCGCCGTCCGCCGGTTCCCACGGCAGCGGCACGGTGGGGCGGTCGGCGTGGACGAGGTGTGCGGGCGGGAGCGGGCCCGGGGACTGCGGGAGCGGTCCGGGGTGGCGGCCGTACGGCAGGTAGGCACGGGCCGCCGCTCCCGGTGCCGGGTCGGTGGGAGGAGCGCTGGGTGACACGGGTGACCTCTGCGGAATGTCGTGGCGGTCCGGTCTCGGCCGGTCGCGCGGGGCGGATCGGTCGCCCGTGGCGGATCGGTCGCGGCGGTTCAGGGGAACGGGTGCGGGTCCGGGTTGAGCTCCGCCGGGGTGAGGTCCCGGTCGCGGTGGCCCAGCAGCCGGGGCACCGTCAGCAGCCGTGGCAGCCCGTGGGTGCGCCGGAACCGGTGCCCGAAGGTCATCGGCAGCGTGCCGGGGACCAGCACCTTGACGCAGGCCAGCCCGCCGGCCCGGTGTTCGGCCGAGGTCTGGTCGACCACCACCACGTCCAGGCCGGTGCCGGTGAACCGGCCGACCAGTTCGGTGAGGTCCCCGATCAGGTCCCGGTGCTCCGGCCAGGGGGTGCCGGCGGCCACGGCGGCCAGCGGCACGGGCGGCGCGCCGGCGCCGAGGAAGCCCAGCCGTTCCCGGGCGGCCGGGTGGCCGTACAGGGTGGCGTGGTCGTCCATCGTCCGCACCTCGGCCGGGTCCGCCAGCATCCGGGCCGCCCGGTCCGGGTCGTGCCGGCGGTCGGCGCCGGACAGGAAGCCGGTGAGCTCGGAGAGGCTGCGCAGCAGGGCCCGTTCGGCCGTCAGCGCGGTGCCGGCGCCGCAGAGCAGGTCCAGCCCGCGCGGCGTGGCGGATCCGGCGGCGGGGTCGGCCTCGGCCAGGACCCAGAACGCGGGCACCCGGTGCTCGGTGGTGGTGGCGAACGCGCGCAGCCGGTAGCCGAGCCGGTGCCGGGCGAGCTCGGCGAGCAGCGGGATCCGGCGGTCGGCGGCCGAGGCCAGGTCGACCTCGGGGACGGGCAGCCGGGCGTACCAGGTGAGCAGGAAGGCGTCCCGCTCGGCGACCTCCAGCAGCCCGTGCAGCACCGCCTCGGCCGGGCTGTTGCCGAGGGCGCAGCCGTTGGACGTCTCGAACACGAAGGAGTCGTCGAGGTGGCCGCGGTTGTAGTAGGCGTAGCTCTCGGGCACCAGGACGGGCAGGCCCCGGGCGAAGGAGTACCCCCACACCCAGCGCAGTTCCCGGTCGGGGGTGTACGGCGCGAACGGGAAGCCGGGGAGGCCGTGCTGCTCGGGGTGGTGCAGGCCGAGCCCCTGGGGGTCCACGGCGTGGTCCGCGATGTCGCGGAACCGGGCCGTGACGGTGGTGCGCCGGCCTCGCGGGGCCTCGCCGCCCAGCCGCTCCAGGGCCTCCAGGACGGCGGCGAGCCGGGTGGAGCCGAGGTCGGTGGCGTGACCGTAGCCGTTGGCGCTGGCGTGGACGGCCCGGGAGGGGGCCGTCCGGGCGGTGGCGCACAGGGCGGCGGGGGTGGACCAGGTGTCCACCGAGGCGATCACGCCGGTGACCGGGTCGACGTAGCGGTCCGCGAGGACCTCCGGGTCCGGCTGGGCGGTACGGGGCACGTCCGGGTGGAGCTTCGGCGCGGGCGGCAGCGCGAGGACGGCCGCCGCCGCGCTGTCGGCCGGCAGGGCGCCGCAGTCCGGGCAGTACGGGTGCGGCAGCAGGGTGCTGCGGGAGGTCTCGCCGGTGTCCGCCGCCACCCGCAGCACCGCGTCGACGGTGCGGGGCGGGAGCGGGCCGACGGTGGGACCGGCGAAGGCGGCGAGCCGGGCCGTCTCCTCGCTGACGAGGCCTCGGACGGCGTCGAGCAGCAGCGGGTTGGTCCGCAGCGCCGGCAGGTCGGGCGGGAGCAGCTCACGGTGGGCCGGCTCCGCGCTGTTGTCGCGCTCGCGCAGCTCGGCGCAGCCCGGGCAGCCGGGGCGGCCGGGGAGGCCGGCGGGCCCGAGGACCACCTGTCCGGCGAGCAGCCGGACCGGCAGCCAGGGGCGGCGGTGCGCGGCCGCCCAGGCGCGGCCCCGGCGCAGCGGTTCGAGGTCGCCGGGGCCGGCGGTGGTGACGACCAGGACGTCCGCGACCTCCGGGAGGTCCGGGAGGTCCGGGCCGGGCTGCGCCGGGTCGGCGGCGGTGACGGTCCGCCGGTCGGGGGCGGCGGCGAGCCAGGGCGAGCCGAGCAGCGCGACGGTGACCGCGCCGCGGGCGGGTGTGCGGAGGTCGGTCACGGGAGCAGCACCACCCGGGTGAGGTCGGGCAGGACGGCGGTCGCCTGCGGGTCGAGGTCCAGCGGGACGGCGACGGCCCGCAGACCCGTGGTGGTCCGCAGCGCCGCGGCCAGCGCCGCCAGGTCGGGGTCCGGGGCGGCGGCCATGTGCGTGGCCGCGGGCTCGGGCACGGCGACCGCGACCGCGGGCACGGGCACGGCAACCGGCGGAACCGGCTCGGGCCGGTACCCGGGCTGGTCCTCCGTGCTGGACTGCCAGGCCAGCAGCGCGCGTTCGGCGGAGCGGGCGACCGCCTCGGCCAGGTCCCGTCCGGCGGCGGCGACGGTCCCGGTGCCCAGCCGGGTGGCGCAGGCCGGCACGCCGGTCACCGCGGTGAGGTCGTACAGGGCGGGCTCGCCGACCGTGCCGAGCAGCCGCAGCAGGTGGCCGGTGCGGGGGTCGGCGGCGAAGTCCGCCGGATCGAGTGCGGTGGCCCCGGCCCGGGCGGCGCCGCGCGCCCGGGCCAGCAGGGCCTCGACCTGGTCGGCGAGGCCGAGCCAGTGCGCCTCCTCGGGCGAGCGGCCGCCGGCCGTGCCGCGCAGCCGCTGCCCGGCGGTGCGGTCCGGGAACGCGGTCGGCACCGGGACGGGGACGGGCCGGCCGTCGGCCAGGTCCACGCCCTGGAGGGTGGTCCGGCCCTCGTCCGCGGCCCGGCCGGCGGTCGCGTCCGCGGCGTAGGCCGCCAGACCGGCCAGCACGGCGGTGGCCCGCGCCTCGTCCCGTTCGAGGCCCGAGCCGATGGCCGGTACGTCCAGCGGCTCGCCCCGGTAGCCGTGCGGGACGGCCCGGCAGACCCAGAGCGGGGACTGGGTGAAGTCGGCCTCGTCCACCGCGCCGAGCAGGCCGGTCCGGGCGTCGACGACGCGCGCCGCGCGGACCAGCAGGTCGGCGTCGGCAGCGGCGTCGGCGGCGGCAGCGGCATGAGCGTCGGCGGACGGCGTCGCCGCACCGCTGGTCGGGGCCGCCGGGTGGGGCAGGACCAGGTGCCGGGAGCCGGCCAGGGTGTGCAGGTCGGTGCGGGCCAGGGTGGGGGCGGCGGAGGTCCCGGGGGCGGGCGGCAGGTCGTCCAGGCCGGTCAGGGCGCGGAACAGGCCGAGCACCAGCCGGTGCGCGAGCAGGCCCGGGACGGCGCCGCCCAGCGGCGCCTCGCGTTCTCCGTCGCGCGGCGGCAGCAGCCGGCGCCAGCCGGATGCGGCGGCCCCGGCGTCGGCCGGACCGAACCAGGCCTCGGCGCCGCCGAGCAGCAGTTGGGCCGGGGTCAGGCCGGCGGCGGCGCAGTGCTCCGCGGTCGCGAGGAGCGCCCGGCGGGCGGCCCCGAACCCCTCGTGCGCCGTCCGGACCTCCAGCACGGCCCCGACCCGCGGCCGCTCCGTCAGCTCCGGCCGCTCCGACCGGTCCGACCGGTCCGACCGGTCCGGCAGGTCCGACCCGTCCGTCAGGTGCACCCGCTGGTCCTGGTCCCGTCGCTGCGCCGACGCGAACCGGTCCAGTGCGGTGAACGCGGCCGGTTCGGCGACCACTTCGACGTCGCGGCACCCGGTCCGCAGCAGCGCGCGCAGCGCCGCCTCCCGGAGCGGCCCGTCGGCGATCAGTCGCACCCGGGTGTCCCGGTAGCGCTGGAAGCGGTGCTCGGCGGAGTCCAGCGCGTGCCGCAGGAACGCGATCTCCGGTGCGTACTCGCGCAGTTCGTGCTCGGCGAGGCCGTGCGGCCGGTCCTCCCGGGCGTCCTTGACGAAGCCGAGCCGGTGCAGGCGCAGCACGAGGTCCCGTACGGCGCCCTGCTTGTCCGCCGGGAGCGGGGCGGTCAGTTCGTCCAGGGTGTGCCGGCCGGTCAGGTGCGGGGTCAGCCGTCGCAGCCACTCGTACGCCTGTGCCCCGGGCAGGACCCAGGAGCGGTGGCCGGCGTGCAGGTAGGCGCCCTCGGGGACCGGCACGCAGCGGACGTCGTCGTTGAGTCTGGGTCGCATCCGGCTCAGCTCCTCTGCGGGTCGGTGGTGGCGGGGACGGCTCCGGCGGGGTGGAGCTCGGTGGGGGCGGCTCCGGCGGGGTGGCGCTCGGCGTAGGCGCGGGCCCGGTCCAGCGCGCTGACCCCGAAGGCGTCCTCGACGGTGCGGGCCGTCAGGTAGCAGAGCAGGAAGCGCTGGGTCATCGAGAGGCCCAGCCGGTCGAGGTGGGTGTACAGCTGGTTGATCGCCAGCCGGTGGCCGCGGAACCAGGTCGTGGACATCACCTCGCTCCGGTACGACGCGTTGCCGAGCAGCAGGCCGAGCAGTTCGCCGAGTCGCGGCTCGGCGAGCAGGGGGGTGCGGGCGGCGTGGTCCAGGTCGATCAGGCCGCCCTCCAGCAGCGGCAGGGCGGCGGCCTTCCGGTCCCGCACGTACCCGGCGAACTCGGTGACGAAGGGCAGCCGTCCGGTGCCGTCCAGGGTGTCGAGCACCGCGGCCAGGTCGTCGCCGAGTTCGCCGCGCAGCTGCTGGAACCGCGCCTCGAAGGCGGCCCGGACGTCGTCCGGTTCCGCGCACTGGGCGAAGAAGCCCTCGGCGTGCGAGGCGAAGGACATGAAGCCCCGGGACACCGGCGGCAGGCTGGTGTGCGCGAAGGCGAACATCAGCCACAGCGCGGGCCGCAGCCGGCTGTGGCCGGTGCGGCGGACGTGCTCCAGGACGGGGAGGGCGAGCCGGCTGCTCGCGGCGTGGCCCTCGTCCAGCAGTTCGGCCAGCCGCGGGCTCCCCAGGACGTGCCGACGGTCCTCGTACGGCTCGCTCTGGAGGGTGTTGTCGGGGTACCACGGCGACAGCGGGCCGCGCTCGTCCAGCAGGGCCGCCCTGCGGGCGTGGCCCGCGGTCTCCCGGGCCTCGTCGAGGACGGCGGTGGACGGGCTGCGCCGCAGGAAGGCGGCCAGCCGCTGTTCGGCGGCCGGCTGCACGGTCCCGCGCCAAGCACTGTCCGTGGTACGGAAGTTGAGCCGCACGTGCGGGCCGCGCCGCCAGTGGCGCTGGAAGTACGGCTGCTCGATCACGTCGGCGAGCTCGGCGAACAGGGGGCGGACGGCGTCCAGCAGCAGCGCGTCCTTGTCGTCCTGGTAGTAGCGGATCTGGAGGCTGCGCCAGTGGGTGTCAGTCACGGTGGTACCCGGTCCTCGCGGGGTCGGTGGATGGGCCGGCGCGACCGGCGCCGGAGGGGGCTGCGGCCAGCCCGGACTCGACGAGGCGCCGGATGCGCTGCTCGACGCCGTGGTCGAGGCCGAGCCGGTTGTGCAGCAGGTGGACGCAGCGCAGCAGCACGGCCAGCACCGCGCGCCGCCCGGGCGCGGCGGAGCCGGGCGGCGGGACGGCGGTGGGGTGGGGGGCGGTGATCCGCAGCCGGCCGCGGGCGTCCAGGTCGAGCAGGTCGGCCCGCAGCTCGCGCACCGAGCGCAGCCAGCGGTCCTTCGGTCCGTCGCCGGTGACCGGGCCGTCCGCCTGCCGCCGGGCACGGGCCACCCGGTCCGCCATCGCGGGATCGGTCGCGCCGCCCGGGCGGGGGCGCAGCGCGGCGGCCAGCCGGTCCCGGTCGGGCTCCCAGACCGCGAGCGCCAGGATCAGCGCGTCCGCGCCGAAGCCCGCGCGCTGCGGCCCGGTCGCCCCGTCGGCGAGCAGCCCGAGGGCGAGGTCGCTGGAGAGGGTGAAGTGCCGCTCCACTGCGCGGACCGCCTCCGGCCCGCCGAACACCGACTCCTCGGGCCGGTACCGGATCTCCTCGACGGCGTCGTGCTCGCGCACCGAGCGGTCGTGGTCGGCGAGCCCCTCGGCGGCGGCCAGCCGCTCGGCCCAGGCCGCGTAGTCGGCGGCAGGCATCCGGCCGGCGGACGGGTGGGTGTCGAGGTGCCGGCCCAGCGCGGTGCGGGCCCGGTCCCGCACCGCCTCCGCCCGGGCGGCCGTGCGCGGCAGCAGCCGCAGCCGCAGGTGCGGGCCGCCCTCCCAGTACCGCAGGTAGAAGTACTCGTCGATCAGCCCGTCCCGCCGCAGGTCGGCGACCAGCGGCCGGACGGTCCGCACCAGCAGCGCGGTGGCGTCGGCCGTGCTGAACGCGTGCAGGCTCAGCCACTCCCGGCCGCTCCCGCGCCCCGGCTCAGCCACGACCGGCCCCCGCCGTCCGAGGGTCGGCACCCGGGGCGACCTCGGGGTCGACACCCGGGTCGGCAGCGGAGTCGGCACCGGGCTCGGCACTCGGCTCGGCACTCGGGTCGACCTCGACGACGTACTCCACGACCCGTCGTCCGAGGTCGCCGAGGACGGGCGCGGCCACCGGGTCGGGCAGCGCCTCCTGGAACAGCAGGACGCGGTCGGGGCGGGTGAGCAGCCGGTGGAACAGCAGGACCAGGTCGGGGTTGGCGAGGTCGAGGAACATCGGCTTGCGGTCGCGCAGTTCCCCGAGGTCCCCGGGGCGCTGCGGTTCCCGCCCGCCGGCCGGCTGCCGCGGCGCGGGGCGGTCGGGGACGGCCCGTACGAAGGTGCGCTCCGGCACGCCGTGCCGGCGGGCCCAGTCGGTCAGCCGCAGCAGGTAGTGGGCCTCGTGCTCGCCGCGGCTCTGCCGCGGGACGGCGTCGGCCCGCACGCACCACGAGGCCCGGGCCACGACGACCCGGCCCACTGCGGTGCGCGGCCGGTGCAGGACCTCCCGGGAGTGCGCGGCGGGCGTGGTCGTCAGCAGCTCCCACAGCCCGGCCGAGGGCCCGGGGGTCTCGCCGAACAGCCTGACCAGGAGCAGCATCAGCGGCGGCAGCAGCCGGTCGGCCATGGTGCCCAGGTGCAGCGGCCGGACCTCCGGCCCGTCCGGTCCGTGGCGCAGCACGAGCCGCCGCCGGTCCGGGTCGTGGTCGACGAAGAGCTCGGCGGCGGGCAGGCGCTCGGCCGCGGGCCGGTGGCTGTCGACGCCCGGGGTGTCGATCTCGAAGCGGACGCCGTCGGCCCGCAGGTTGAGGTTGCTGCCGAAGGCGCCGCCGCTCTCGGCGAACAGCACGCCGCCCGGGCGGTCCGCCGGACCGTCGGCGGGTTCTGCCGTCCGGTCGGCGAAGTCCCCCTTCTCCTGGGCGAGTTCCGGCAGGACGCGGCGCAGCCTGGCGGTGCCGTGCCCGTGGCCGGCGCCGACGCCGTTGAGGACGAGGTCGAGGTCGCCGTCGTCGTCCCGGCCGGCCTCCTGCACGTAGCAGGACAGCGGTCCCGGGGCCGACCGGTGGGGGGCCAGGTCGGCGAGCAGCCGGTCGACGGCGCGGGCCGGGAGGCGGACGACGCCGTCCCTGTCGGCGGGGTGGTCGCGCAGGAAGCCGATCGCCTCGGCCCGCAGCCCGGCGAGCTCCCGGACGGCGGGCACCGGGCTGGCGCCCGGCGGGTGCCCGCCGGCCGTGGCCGGGTTGAGCAGGGCGCGCAGTTCGGCCGCGGCGCTGCCGGGGCGGGCGTCCCGGAGCCGGGTGACGAGAGCGCGGTGGAACAGCGGGAACGGGACGGGCCCGGCGTGGTCGGCGAAGACCTCGGCCGCGACCAGCCGCAGTGCGGCGTCGGGCCGGAACAGCGCGAGCAGCCGCCCGACGGCGGCGAGGTCCGCGAGCGCGCCTGCCCAGCGCTGGGGGTCGCCGTGCAGGACGACCTCGGTGAAGACGGCGTTCTCGTGGAAGAGGTTCTTGCGGGGCGGCGCCTGGGTCCGGTCGCCGGGCGTGCCGTAGGTCTCCAGCAGGCCGGTGATCTCCCGGTCCACCCCCCGGTGCAGCGCCGTCCGGACCGCCGCCGACGACCCTGGGTAGGCGGCCAGGGCGCGCCGGACGGCCTGCAACTGCCGCTGTCCGTCGGGGAGTTCCCAGCGTTCGAGGTGGCGCAGCAGCTCGCCGAGGTGGTCCGGGGACTGGTCGGCGAACGGCAGCCCCGCCTCCAGCAGGCCGACCTCGACGAGTCTGGCGAGGTAGGCCGTCGCGGTCTCCGTCACAGTCGTCGCCGAGGTTGCCGCCGTCACCTCCGCTACCGCCGCCACCGCGTCGGGCCGGGCGGCCGACCCGCCGGCGCGGGCCGCGAGGTGGTCGCGCAGTTCGGCGGCGGCGCGCGGGCCGCCGGCCCGCAGGAGGTCGACGCAGGCCCGGGCCGCTCCGTCCGCGGCGACCGACAGCACCCGCTCCGACCAGCCCGGTGCGACGAACCAGAAGCGGCCGTCCTCCTCGCACAGCGTCGGATTGACCCGCAGCACCCGGCCGCGCGGCGGCGTGCGGGGCCCGGCCAGCGCGTGCGCCAGCCGCTGCATCACCCAGACGTTCGGCTCGACGACGCTGTGCCAGGCCGTCGCGCCGGTCGGCGCGACGGCGGAGCCGCAGCGGCGCCACTCGCCGAGGCCGGTCACGGTGAAGGTGGCGTACGGGCTGGTCTTGGCGGCCGCCCGGGCCAGGTACTTGACCAGGCGCAGCCTGGTGCGGCGGGCCGGCTCGGTACCGGCCGGGGAGTCGAGCCACGCGGTGAGCGCGTCCGAGAGCATCGGGTTGCCCTGGACCAGCCCGTGGCGGAAGGCCGGGTTCGCGGTGTGGCGGCGTACGGCGGACAGGGCGTCCGGGAGGTCGCGGTCGTAGCGGTCCGGGAGCGCCGCGAAGTCCGCCCGGTGGGCGCGCAGGGCGGCCAGCCAGGCGTCGATCCGTTCGGCGAGGGCGGTCGGCAGGGCCTGCCGGACCTGGTCCGACCAGACCGCGGGGCCGGGCACGCTCGCGCCGTGGAGGCTGCGGCGCAGCGCCACCACCCGCGGTTTCAGCTCGGAGCCGGCCAGCGCGCCGATCACCGGGTGGCAGGCGTCGGCCAGGCGCGTGCCCTCGTGGGCCAGCCGGTCGCGTTCCGCGAGCAGGTGGTCCACCGCGGAGCGGACGGCCGGTCGGCGCAGTTCGTGCAGGGCGTCGGCCGGCAGTCCCGCGACGCGGACGGCGAACCGGCGGACGGCAGGGGTGGTGGGGGGAATCACGGTGGGAACGCCGTTTCGTCTCCGGAGGGTCCGACGGGCTCTTCCCAGCGCGCCGGAGGGGTACCGCCGGTCAGTCACCGGTGGTCGTGCTGCCGGGGAGCGTCCCGCAGGCCCTCGCCGGGTCCGACGGGACCGACGGGACCGGCGGGACCGGCGGGACGCTCCTCAGTGGCTACCCGTCGGGCGGGTGCCCTGCCCGATCGATCAGGTCAGGCTGAAGTAGCAGTGGCAGCCGTAGGGGGCGCAGGAGGCGCCGACCTCGGTGTGCGCACTGTCGGTGGCCAGCGAACCGATGGCGTCGCCCTCGGCGAGCTCGATGCCGGTGACGTCCAGGGCGTCCAGGTCGAGCGAGTTCAGCTGCATGTCCATGGTGACGGTCCTTCCTCTCGTTCCGTCGGCCCGTTCGGGCTGACAGGAGAACCTTCACAAGCGCCGATCTACAGCCGATATACGGAGAGCGCCGTCTCCGTCCACGGCCCGGACACCCTCCGGTGGCCCGCCTCCGGCCCGGTAAAGTTAGCTGAGGCACACCTAACTTGTACGGACCGGGGAGAGAGATGGCGAGGGACGGCCAGGAGGCCAGGCGCCCGCACGGCGAGCTCGTGGCGGACGTGCTGGCGGTGCTGTGGGCGGCCGGGGAGCCGCTGACCGCCCAGCAGGTCAAGGGCGCCCTGCACCAGGACCTCGCCCGGACGACGGTGGCGACGATCCTCACCCGCCTGCACGAGAAAGGGACCGTGGCCCGCACCCGGCCGGGGCGTTCCTTCGCGTACGCGCCCGTCGCGGACGCCGCCGGGCTGGCGGCCGGCCGGATGCGCCGGGAGCTGGAGAAGGAGCCGCACCGGGACCTCGTCCTGAAGCGGTTCGTGTCCTCGCTCTCGGCGGACGACGGGGACGCCCTGCGCCGCCTCCTCCTCGAAGCGGAGGGCGGATCCCCCGCGGCCGTGGCGGGCGAGGGAGTAGCGGGAGCAGCGGGAGGCGGAGCATGACGCTGTTCCTCGTGATCGTCGCCCTCGCCGTCGCCCTGCCCTGGGCAGCGGTGCCCGCGGCGGACCGCCTGGCCGGACTGCTCCCGCCCCGCGCGGCCTCCTTCGTGCTGACCGGGGCGGCGGTGCTCCTCGCGGGCGGCACGCTAGCGGCGCTGGTCGGCCTCCTCCACGTGCCGTTCCTCGCGGGGCTGGAGCACATGGCGCTCGGCCGGGTGGTCGCGGACTGGCCGGCGGCGCTGCCGGTGGCCTGCGCGGCCGGGGCGCTGCTCGCCGCGCAGGCGGTCCGGCTCGCGCTGGCCGCGCGCCGCCACCGCGCGCTGCTGGCGCGTGCCTGGGAGCTGACCGGCGCGGCCACGCCCGGGAGCGACCTCCTGGTCGTGCCGGGCGAGGAGGCGGAGGCCTTCGCCCTGCCCCGCCACCGGGGGCGCGCCGGCCGGGTCGTCGTGACGGAGGGCATGCTCAGGGCCCTGACACCGTCGGAGCGGGCGGTGCTGCTCGCGCACGAGCGGGCCCATCTGCACGGACGCCACCACCTGCTCGCGGGTGTCGCCGACCTGGCCGCCGCCGTCCATCCGGCGCTGGGGCGGCTGCGCACCGCCCTGGAGTTCCACCTGGAGCGGTGGGCGGACGAGGCCGCGGCCCGGGTGGTGGCCGACCGGCGGACCGCCGCGACCGCCATCGCCCGGGCCGCGCTGGCCGGTGCCGGTGCCGGTGCCGGACGGTACGGCGGCGGCCGGTACGGCGACGGACGGCACGGCGGCGGCCGGGTGCTCGCCGTGGACACGGGGCCGGTGCCCCAGCGGGTGCAGGCGCTGCTCGGACCGGAGCCCGCCGGGCCGCAGGGGCGCGGACCACGCCTGGCCGCCGCCGCGTTCTGCGTCGCGGTCGTGTGCTCGGCCCTGCTGGCCGTCGGGCTCGCCTACGGCCTGCACGAGTACGTGGAGTACGCGGCGGAGCGGATCGCCGGCCGCTGACGCGTGAGCGGTGCGGCGGGGTGCGGCCCGGTGGCAGCCCGGTGGCGGCCCGGTCAGGCGCGGCCGAGGACCTGGGTGACGGTGATCTCGATGACCACCCGGTCCGGGTTCTCGCGCGGCGGGCGGTAGCGCTCGGCGTAGCGGCGCTCGGCGTCGGCGACCTGCTCGGCGGCGTCGCGCACCACCGCGACGCCCTCCAGGGTGGACCAGCGGGCCCGGTCCACCTGGCAGACCGCGACGCGCAGGCCCTCGGGTCCGGCCGCCGCCACGTTGCGCGCCTTGCGGCTGGTGCGGCTGGTGATCACCCGGGCGGTGCCGGTCTCCGGGTCGAAGGTCACACCGACCGGCACCACGTGCGGGGTGCCGTCGGGCCGGGTGGTGGTCAGGGTGGCGATGTGCCGCTCGCGCCAGAAGGCGAGGAAGGCGTCGTCGAGGTCACGCGGGTCATGGGCCATGATCGCGATCGTACGGCCCCGGGGGCGGCGTCCTCCCCGGGGGCCGTACGGTAACGCGGCGAGCAGCCTTGGGACTGCGTACGGGGCCTCAGTGTCCGCGGGCGATCCACTCCGGCAGGGCCGGGGCCTCGGCGCCGATGGTGGTCGGGTCGCCGTGGCCGGTGCGCACCACCGTGTCGGCCGGGAGCGACAGCAGCCGCTCGCGGATGGACTCGATGATGGTCGGGAAGTCCGAGAAGGAGCGCCCGGTCGCGCCCGGCCCGCCGTGGAACAGGGTGTCGCCGGTGAACACGGTGCCGAGCCCGGGGGCGTGGAGGCAGACCGCGCCGGGCGCGTGGCCCGGGGTGTGCAGCACGGTCAGCTCGGTGCCGGCCACCTCGATCCGCTGCCCGTCGGCGAGTTCGCCGTCCGGGAGCCGTTCGGGGTGGGTGAGCTTCCACAGCGGGAGGTCGTCCGGGTGCAGCAGGATCGGCGCACCGGTGCGCGCGGCCAGCTCCGGGGCGGCGTCGATGTGGTCGTTGTGGGCGTGGGTGGAGACGATCGCCAGCAGCCGGCGCCCGCCGAGGGCCGCCTCGATGGCCGCGGCGTCGTGCGCGGCGTCGATCACCACCGCCTCCTCGTCGTCGCCGACGATCCAGACGTTGTTCTCCACCTCCCAGCTGCCGCCGTCGAGTTCGAAGGTCCCGGCGGTGACCAGGCGGTCCACTCGGGTGGTCACAGGATCACCACCGAGCGGAGGACGTCACCGTGGTGCATGCGCTCGAAGGCCTGCTCCACCTCGTCGAGCCCGATCCGCTCGGTGACGAAGGCGTCCAGGTCCAGGCGGCCCTGGAGGTGGAGGTCGATCAGCATCGGGAAGTCCCGGGAGGGCAGGCAGTCGCCGTACCAGGAGGACTTGAGCGCGCCGCCGCGGCCGAAGACGTCCAGCAGCGGCAGGTCCAGGGTCATCTCCGGGGTCGGCACGCCGACCAGGACGACGGTGCCCGCGAGGTCGCGGGCGTAGAACGCCTGCTTGTAGGTCTCGGGGCGGCCGACGGCCTCCACCACGACGTCGGCGCCGTTGCCGCCGGTGAGCTCGCGGATCGCCTCGACCGGGTCGGTGGTGCGGGAGTTGACGGTGTGGGTGGCGCCCAGGGAGCGGGCCTTCTCCAGCTTGCGGTCGTCGATGTCCACCGCGATGATCTTCGCCGCGCCCGCCAGCCGGGAGCCCATCACGGCCGCCCCGCCGACGCCGCCGCAGCCGATCACGGCGACGGTGTCGCCGCGGCCGACGTTGCCGGTGTTGATCGCGGCACCGAGGCCCGCCATCACGCCGCAGCCCAGCAGGCCCGCGACGGCCGGGTCGGCGGCCGGGTCGACCTTGGTGCACTGGCCCGCCGCGACCAGGGTCTTCTCGGCGAAGGCGCCGATGCCCAGCGCCGGGGACAGCTCGGTGCCGTCGAGCAGCGTCATCTTCTGCTTCGCGTTGTGGGTGGCGAAGCAGTACTGCGGGCGCCCGCGCTTGCAGGCCCGGCACTGGCCGCACACCGCGCGCCAGTTGAGGACGACGAAGTCGCCCGGCTCGACCTCGGTGACGCCCTCGCCCACCGACTCCACGACACCCGCGGCCTCGTGGCCGAGCAGGAACGGGAACTCGTCGTTGATGCCGCCCTCGCGGTAGTGGAGGTCGGTGTGACAGACGCCGCACGCCTGGATCCGCACCACCGCCTCGCCCGGCCCCGGGTCCGGCACCACGATCGTGGTCACCTCCACGGGTGCGCCCTTGGCGCGCGCGATGACTGCCTTGACCTGCTGGGCCATCCGATTCCACCTCCGTCGGCCGGTACGGCTACGCACCGGCGTGACCTGCGACAAACGACTGCGAGAGAACTCTAGAAGCACTTCCGAAGGAGTGCCTACGAAGGGTAGCGCCCGCCCGGCCGGGCGCATGTGCCACAGGCATGCCCGGCAGTCCTGCCGGGCCCACCGGGCACTCGCCCCCGCGCGGCCCCGGCGCGGCCCCGGACCAGGGGCGCGCGGGCGGCGGTGAGCGCCCGTCAACGTGCCACGAACTGCCCGGAAAGCGCCACCGTTGGCTGGAAGTGCCGCAGACGGGCACCCCGCCGTCCACGTACGGTCGTAGCAGAGACGGTCCACGCGACCACGCTCAGCACACCCGCCCCACCTGACGGCACGCCACCGCGCGCCGCTCGTGCCGGGCGCGTACCGACCGTACGCCCCCGCACGTTTCGCGCCATCCCGCGCCATCCCGCGGACGGGCCCGCGCCCCCGCGCGGGCAGCGTTCCCGGTCCCACCGCGTCCCACCGCACCGCCGGCCCCGAGTCGAGCCGCCCCGGCCGAACCGCCCGTCCCGCACGAACCCCGGATCCACCCCCCGTCGGGCCGCCCCGCGCGGTCCCTGCCCTGGAGTCTGGAGTACGGATGTCCACCGAGAACAGTGCGACCGGTGCCGGCACCGGCACCGCCCCGCTCCCCCCGATGCACTGCCTGCGCCACCTGGAGCCCGGTCCGCCCCGGCTCGCGGCGCTGCCCACCGGCACGCCGGTCTGGCTGGTCAGCCGGCACGCCGACGTCCGGCAGGTGCTCACCGACCCGCGGCTCGGGCGCGCCCCGCTCTACGCGCCGGACGCCCCGCCGCTCATGGTCACGCCCAACATCCTGGACGACCCGCAGAGCATGCTGAACATCGACGGCACCGAGCACCAGCGGCTGCGCCGCACCGTGCAACGGGCCTTCACCCCGCGCGCGATCGCGCGCTGGAAGCCCTGGGTCGCCTCGGTGATCGAGTCGCTGATCGACGAACTGATCGACCACGGCTCGCCCGCCGACATTGTCGCCACCTACACCCGGCCGCTGCCGGTCCTGGTGATCAGCCGGTTGATGGGCCTGGACAACCTCGACAGCAAACGGCTCGCCCACTGGAGCGACCACGCGCTCTCCACCACCGCCCACAGCGCCGAGGCGATCGCCACCGCGATGACCGAGTTCGCGGCCTTCGGCGCCGAGGTGATCGCCGAGCGCCGCGCGGAACCCGGCGATGACCTGGTCAGCAGCCTGCTGTCGGCCGCCGCCGAGGACGGCTCGATCACCGAGGGGCAGCTGATCGCCCTGGTCATCGGCCTCGTGGTGGCCGGTCACGAGACCACCATGACCAGCCTCGGCAACGCCCTGGTCTACCTGCTCCAGGACGGCCGGGACGCCTGGCAGCGGCTCGCCTCCGACGAGGCCAGCGCCGCCGCCGCGACCGAGCAGATCCTGCGCGCCGTACCGCTCGGCGACGCCGCCGAGCACATGCCCGGGCTGCTGCGCCGCACGGTGGAGGACGTCGAGATCGGCGGGGTGGTCATCCCGGCCGGCAGCGTCGTCGCCGCCGACACCGGCACCGCCAACCAGGACCCGGAGGTCTTCACCGGGGACCTGCGCACCGAGCTGTTCTCCCCGCTGGCCGCGCCGATGCTCACCTTCGGCGCCGGACCGCACCACTGCCTGGGCGCCTGGCTGGCCCGGATGGAGCTGGAACTCGCCCTGCACCGGCTGGCCCGCCGGCTGCCCGCGCTGCGGCTGGCCGACGAGGCCCGGGACATCGACTGGCGGCGCGGGCTGCTCACCCGCAGCCCCAACACCCTGAGGGTCACCTGGTGACGGGGGGTCCGACCGGGCCCGCCGACCCGGCGGCGGCCGAATCCGTGCTGGTCCGGGTCGACCGGGACCGCTGCATCGGCTCCGGGATGTGCGCCCTGAGCGCCCCCGGGTCGCTGGCCCTCGACACCGACGGGCAGGCCCGGCCGGTGGCCGGGTACGCCGTCGGCGGAGCGCAGTTGACGGACGGGCTGACCGAAGCGGTGGAGTTCTGTCCGGTCGAGGCGCTCACCCTGTTCTCGGCCCGGGGCGGCTACCGGATCGAACCTGCGGAGTGACGCACCGGACGGAGTGACCCGCCGGACGGTGTGACCCGCCGGACCGGGTGACCACCTGATCCGGTGCCCCGTGACCTTCTGATCCCCGGTGTCGTGTCGACGGCCTCCGCCGCGCACGGCACCGGGGATCAGCGTGCGTCGCGGGCTCCCCCGCGCGGGGCGGCGGCCAGGGCGGCGCGCAGTTCGGCGGCCGGGTCGCCCTCGTGGTACGGGCGTTCGCTGGGCTCGATGTGGTCCAGGAACTCCTGGTAGCGCAGCGCGTAGGACACGTGGTGGAGCGGAGCGGCGAGTTCGAGGGCGCGGTGCGGGTCCGAGCCCGGGGCGTGCTCGCGCCAGGCCGCCGTCCAGACCTCGGCGTGGTGGTGCCAGGCCGCCGGGGTGAGGTAGGCGCGGGGGCGCAGCCCGTCCAGGGCCGGGTGGCCGAGGCAGGCGTCGGCGTAGTCGACCACGACCGGGCGGGCGTCGCCGGTGCGCCAGTTGCCGGGGTGGAAGTCGCCGTGCAGCAGTGTCTCCGGGAGGCCGCAGGCGGCCAGTTCGTCCAGCAGCGCGGGCAGTTCGGCGGCGAACCGGTGCAGTCGGTCGCGTTCGGGTGCCGTCAGGTCGGTCTCGGCGGGGAGCCGGTCCAGCAGCGCCGTCAGTTGGGTGTGCAGCATGGTGGGCGTGCGGTCGCGCAGGCCGGCCAGGGCCGTGGGCCGCCCGGCCAGCGCGGCCTGGGCGGCGACGAAGCGCGGGACGACGTCGGCGACGGTCGCCTCGCTCGGGCTCCAGCAGTCCTCGCCGGGGACGTGGTCGAGCAGCAGCCGGCCGGCGGCCGGGTCGGCGGCGAGAACCGGCGGGACGAGGGCGGGGTCGACGCCGCCGAGCAGCGCGATCACCTCCCCCTCGGCGGCGTTGAACTCCGGGCCGGTGGTCTTCAACCAGGCGTCGGCCCCGACGGGGGAGGGGAACCGGAAGAGGCCGGAGAGGTTCCAGGTCCGGATCTGCCGCGCCGCCCCGGTCGGCCGGCCGAGGTCGGCGAGCCGCTCCCGCGCCCATTCCAGCGCGGAGCGCAGCCCGTCCGGGGTGGCCCAGGCGGCCCGCCGGGCGGCGGGGGCCAGCAGCGCGGCCGTCCCGGCGTCCGGCGGGCGGGGCGTCCGGGCGGCGGGCGCCCGGAGCGCCTCGGCGTGGTAGCGGACCCGGCCGCCGTGGCCCGGGTCCGCGCTGTGCCCGTCGAGGAGTCTGGTCACCAGCACCGGCACGCCGGCCAGTTCGGTGGCCCGGGCGACCACGCCGTCCACCGCCGACCACCAGCCGAGGTCCGTCTCGAAGGGGCCCAACTGCCCGTAGTAGGCGCCTTCGTGGGTGAGGTCGACGGTCACGGTCCGGCTGTTCGCTCGCTGCATCCGAGCAGCTTCGCCCACGGAGCGAGGCGGTGGCGACCGGTTTTCCCGGGAGGCGGACCCGTTCGTCGCGGGAGCCACCGTGAGGCTGCGCTGCCCGGAGCCTCCTGCCGGCGTTCCCACCCGGTCCGTCGCACCCGGGAGTCGTCACCGGGATCGACGTCAGAGGTCGTCGAGCGGCTCGTCCAGGACGCCTTCGCGCGCGATGATGTAGCCGAGGTGGCCCCGGCTGCGGCTGCCGAGGAGCTCGCTGGCCTTCTGGATGTGGCTGGAGACCGTACGGGTGCTCATCCCGAGGCGGCTGGCGATCGCCTCGTCGGTGAACCCGTTGACCATCAGCCGCAGGACGTTGCGGCGGGTGCGGTCGGTGAGCAGCTGGGGGCGGTGGTGGCCCTCCAGGTAGGTGACGGGCTCGGCGCGTTCCCACATCAACTCGTAGATCTTGAGCAGGTACTCGACCAGGGGCGGGAACTGGATGAGCACCGCGGCGGCCTCGCGCTGGGCGCCGGCCGGGATGAAGGCGGTGGAGCGGTCGCAGATGATGATCCGGTCGAAGACCTCGTTGAGGGTGCGCACCTGGGCGCCGCGGGCGGAGACCTGCTCGATGTAGGCGAGGGTCGGGCCGTGCGAGCGGACGGTGTGCTGGTAGAGGGTGCGCTGGCGGACGCCGCGTTCGGCGAGGGCGAGGTCGCGCGGGAGGGCGGCGGCCAGGTGGTCGGCGCCGCGGCCGCCGCCGGGCTGGGCGGTGCGCAGTTCCTCGGTGCAGGCCGCGACGGCCTTCTCCAGCGCCGGGTTGATCTCTTCGCCGGCCAGCAGGCGGATCGGGAGCTGGGCCTGTCTCATCACGTCGCGGTAGGCGTGCTCGGCGGCGGTGAAGGCGGTGCGCAGTTCGGCGAGCTGCTCCTGGTGGGCCAGCACGGCGAGTTCGAGCGGCCGGGTCAGGCCGGTGACCGCGAGGTCGGGCGGGACGGGGGCGAGCCGGTGCCCGGCGCCGGGCAGGGTGCGCAGCAGGCCCATGCTGACCAGGCATTCCGGGGCCTGTCCGGCGCTGGCACCGCCCTCGGCGAGTGCGATCCGGTAGAACTCGACCCCCCGGTCACACAGTTGGGGTGTCCCCATTTCCGCGCTGGTGTCCTGGGATAGGCACATCTGGGCATCCTTCCGGCTTCGGCATTGCGCTTTCACGAATGCCCGCACCGGCAACAGCCAGACGTCCGGAAGGGCAGGATGGTGCTCACCTGCCGTTCGGACGCATCCCCCCCGGGCCACGACAGCCGCGAGTGTACGCCCTAAAGGCGCGGAAATCAGCGGTTGACGGCGAAACCGGGCATGCCCGGCAACGGCGTCCGACGGTGGTGACGGCGAGGACGACCGTACCCGGCTGCGGTAACGGGCGGATGGCCGCCGCATTGCGCGCGTCGCCCCGTCAGGGCGGCCGGAGCGAAGGGCCGGTGGACCGGCCCGGCCGACGGACGGACGGAGGGCACCCCCTTGTTGCGAGCTGATCCCGACCCGCCCCCGCCGGTGGAGACGCCCGGCCCGGTGGACCGAGCCGGACCGGTGGATCCGGCCGGGCTCGTGGACCCCGCAGGGCTGGTGGATCCGGCCGGGCTGGTGGACCAGCGGCTGGTGCGGCAGCTCGCCGAGGCGGCCGCGGCCCAGGTCGGTGCGGGCTCGGTGCAGTTGCTCGGCGACGGCGGCCTGCTCCAGGCGCTGGCCAAGCAGTTGATCGAGCGTGCGCTGGAGCTGGAGTTCCAGGAGCACCTGCGCGGCCCGGGCACCAACAACCCCGCGGGGGCGGCCGGCGGCCCGGGCGGCTCCGGCGGGCCCGCCGGCCACCGCGGCCCCAACGGCCCGAACGGCGCCCGGGCCAGGCGGTTGCTGACCGAGATCGGGCCGGTCGAGGTGCGGGTCCCCCGGGACCGGGAGGGCAGCTTCGCCCCCCGTACGGTCCGCCCCCGGGCACGCCGACTGCCGGGACTGGACCGACTGGTGGTCTCGCTCACCGCGCGCGGCCTCAGTTCGGGCGAGCTGGTGGCGCACCTGGCCGAGGTGTACGGGGTGGAGATCAGCCGGGAGACCGTCTCGGTGATCACCGACCAGGTCCTCGACGAGCTCGCCGACCGGCGCGGGCGCCCGCTGGACCCGGTGTACCCGGTGGTCTTCGTCGACTCGGTGCGCAGCGGGCGTTCGGGCGGCCCGCTGGTGCACCTGGCGCTGGGGATCTCCACGGACGGGCTGCGCGAGGTGCTGGGCCTGTGGCCCGCCGAGGACGGCGAGCAGTGGCCGCAGGTGCTCGCCGGGCTGGCCGAGCGCGGGGTGCGCGAGGTCTGGGTGCTGGTCGGTGCCGCCGGTGCGGGGCTGGCCGAGGCGGCGGCCGCGCGGTGGCCGCGCACCGTGGTGCACACCTCGGTGGCGCACCTGCTGCACGCCGCGCTGCGGCACGCGCCGGGCGAGGACTGGGGCGGGCTGGCCCGGGTGCTGCACGAGATCTGCACGGCGCCCACCGAGGCGGCGGCGCTGGAGCGGCTGGGCCGGGCCGAGCGGGAGTGGGGGCCGGGCCACCGCGAGGTGTTCCGGGTCTGGCGGGCGGCGTGGCCGCTGCTCGCGCCGGGGTTCCGGTTCGGCCCGGAGGCACGGCGGCTGCTGGCGGGCGGGGGTGCGCTGGAGCGGCTGCACGCCCGGCTGCGCCGGATCGAGCAGGCCGCGGGGCGGGTGCGGGACGAGCGGGCCGCGCTCAAGCGCGTCTACCTGGCGACCCTCGCCCTGGAGTCGTCGGCCGGGGCCCGCCGGCCGTGGACCGGGGACTGGCCGGCCGTCCGTGCGGAGCTGCGCCGGGGCTCTCGGCGCTGATGCCGTCCAACTGCCTCTGCTTTACCGATAGTTGACCTTATCTCAGCAATCCCGGCCGTGACCTGTCGTGGGCGCTCCCGACCTCCGTCGGCCCGGGCTCCCGGCCTCCGCGGTGGGGTTCCGGCCGCGCCGGGCCGCCGTGCGCCCGCCTTCCCACCACTGATCTGACAGACCCAGGTGTTCTTTGCATCAGTTCTGCCCGATTTTGGCACAGTCTGTTCACGCTTCCGGTTCCCGCATTGCGTGATCCCGATAACGGCCAGAGCTTCCACGCCAGTTTGGGCCTCGGCAGGATTCATTCACAGCGAGGAGCGCACACACCGCCCGCCTCAGGAAGAGGAATTCGCCATGACGAATCTTGCCGTTCGCATTCACAAGATGCTCGGGATTCTCGCCGTTCTCGTGGTCGCCGGGATCGGCGTCCAGATGCACGCCGCACCGTACCAGTCCACCGTTGCCGCAGGTCCCTCGGCCGTGCACGGGGACGACTCCGGCTGGGGCCCGTGAACGCACTGGGGCGAACCCGGTGAACCGCCGGCCGACGTGAGCCGTTCACCGCGCGCCGACGAAATTCCCCCCTCCTCGTAATTCTCCCAACAGAGAGGAAACCGACGATGGCGAACCCGTTCGACGACCCCGAGGCCGACTACCTCGTCCTGGCCAACGACGAGGGCCAGCACTCGCTGTGG
The DNA here is from genome assembly GCF_042738155.1 of Kitasatospora sp. NPDC059088. Taxonomy (NCBI): domain Bacteria; kingdom Bacillati; phylum Actinomycetota; class Actinomycetes; order Kitasatosporales; family Streptomycetaceae; genus Kitasatospora; species Kitasatospora sp. NPDC059088. Next base: position 53,594 of record NZ_JBHYGR010000010.1, read on the forward strand.
CCGGTGTTCAGCCCGGTGCCCGACGGCTGGCACCAGGTCTTCGGCGCGGCCCGCCGGCCGGAGTGCGTCGAGTACGTGGAGCAGAACTGGCAGGACCTGCGGCCGAAGAGCCTGGTCGCCCACCTGTCCGGCCACTGACCGACCGGCCTGACCGGCCGTCACCGACCGGCCACGCCGACCACGCCGACCGGGCCGACCGCCCGCGGGTCACGCAGCAACGAGGGAGAGAGAAGCAGATGTCCGGGGACCAGCAGACGCACAGAACCGACCCGCGGCCGGGACCGGCCGAGGTGCTGTGTCGACTGTTCGCGGAGGTGCTCGGCCGGGAGTCGGTCGACCCCGCGGCGGGCTTCTTCGAACTGGGCGGCGACCGGCCCGCCGCCGTACGGCTGCTGGCCCGGGTGCGCGCCGAGCTCGGGTTCCGGGTGCCGCTGCCGCTGCTGCTGGACGCCCCGACCCCGGCCGATCTGGCCACCCGGCTGGCCGACCCGGCCCCGACCGCTCCCGATGCGGCCCCGGCTGCCGCCGACCCGCGCACGACCGCCGCCGACCCGCGCCCGACCCTCGGCGCCCTGGTCGACGCCCAGGTCGCCCGCACCCCGGACGCCCCCGCGCTGTACGCCGGGTCCACCACCCTCACGTACGCCGAACTGGACGCCCGCGCCAACCGGCTGGCCCGGGTGCTCGCCGCCCGCGGCCTGGGCACCGAGGACGTGGTCGCGCTCGCCCTGCCCAAGTCCCCCGAGGCGGTCGCCGCGATCCTGGCCGTCACCAAGACCGGCGCCGCCTGGCTGCCCGCCGACCCGGCCTACCCCGCCGAGCGGCTGCGCCACATGCTCACCGACTCCCGCGCCGCCCTGGTGCTCACCACCGCCGACGCCGCCGAGCGGCTGCCCGACACCGGCGCCCCCCGGCTGCTGCTCGACTCCGCCGCGCACCTCGCCGACCTGGCCGACCGGCCCGGCACCCCGTTCACCACCGCCGAGCGGGTCCGGCCGCTGAGCGCCGACCACACCGCGTACGTCATCTACACCTCCGGCTCCACCGGCCTGCCCAAGGGCGTGGCCGTCACCCACACCGGGCTGCCCAGCATGATCGGCACCCAGGTCGCCGCCACCGGCGTCGGCCCCGGCAGCCGGGTGCTCCAGGCCGCCTCGCTCAGCTTCGACGTCTCCGTCTCCGACCTGGCCGTGGCGCTCACCACCGGCGCCGCGCTCGTCCTCCCCCACGAGCAGAGCCAGCTGGTCGGCGAGGCGCTGGCCGAGCTGATCGACCGGTACGGCGTCACCCACGCCGACGTCGCCACCGCGATGGCCGCCACCCTGCCGGACGCCCCGCTGCCGACCCTGCGCACCCTGATCGGCGGCGGCGAGGCCATCCCGCGCGAACTGGCCGCCCGGCTCGGCCGGGACCGGCTGATGCTCAACAGCTACGGGCCGACCGAGACCACCGTCATCGTCACCATGAGCGAGCCGCTCACCGGCACCGAGCAGCCCCCGATCGGCCACCCCTGCCAGGACGTGCGGATCCACCTGCTGGACGAGCGGCTGCGCCCGGTGGAGCCGGGCACCGTCGGCGAACTGTACGTCTCCGGCCCGCACCTGGCCCGCGGCTACCTGGGCCGCCCCGGCCTGACCGCCGACCGCTTCGTCGCCTGCCCCTTCGGCGCGCCCGGCGAGCGGATGTACCGCACCGGCGATCTCGGCACCCTCCGCCCCGACGGCCAGCTGGACTTCCTCGGCCGGGCCGACGACCAGGTGAAGATCCGCGGCTTCCGGGTCGAGCTCGGCGAGATCGGGCAGACCCTCTCCGCCCACCCCGGCGTCCGCCAGGCCGTGGTACTGGTCCGCGAGGACCGCCCGGGCGAGCGCCGGCTGGTCGGCTACACCGTCGGCACCGCCGACCCGGCCGAGCTGCGCGCCCACTGCGCCGGGCAGCTGCCCGACCACATGGTGCCCGTCGTCGTGGTGCTGGACCGGATGCCGCTGACGCCCAACGGCAAGGTGGACAAGCGCGCCCTGCCCGCGCCCGCGCTCGGCACCGCCGAGGAGGGCGGCCGGGCCCCGGCCGGCGAGGTGGAGCACGCCCTCGCCCGGCTCTTCGCCGAGGTGCTCGGGCTGCCCCGGGTCGGGGTCGCCGACTCCTTCTTCGAGCTCGGCGGCGACTCCATCGTCGCCATCCAACTGGTCTCCCGGGCCCGGCAGGCCGGACTCCGGCTCACCCCCCGCGCCGTCTTCGAGGCGCCCAGAGTCGAGGCGCTGGCCCTGCTCGCCCGCCCGCTGGAGGGCCCGGTCGCCGTCGAGCCGCCCGGCGCCGGCCTCGGCGAGGTGCCGCCCACCCCGATCGTGCACTGGCTGTCCGAGCAGCGCGGCGCCGTCGGCAGCTTCTACCAGTCCACCCTGCTCACCCTCCCCGCCGGGACCGGGCAGCGGGACCTCACCACGGCCCTCCAGACGCTGCTCGACCACCACGACCTGCTGCGCGCCCGCACCTCCCCGCTCGCCGAACGCCCCTGGACGCTGCACGTCCCCGCCCCCGGGGCCGTCCCCGCCGAGGAGGTGCTGAGCAGCGTCCCCGGCCCGGCCGACCCGGACGCCCTGCGCGCCGCCACCGAGGCCGCCCGCGACCGGCTCTCGCCCGAGGACGGCCGGATGCTCCGGGCCGTCCGCTTCGAGGCCGGCCCGGACCGGCCCGCCCGGCTGCTGCTGGTGATCCACCACCTGGTGGTGGACGGCGTCACCTGGCGGATCGTCGAGGAGGACCTGCTCGCCGCGCTCACCGCCGCCCGCGCGGGCCGCACCCCCGAGCTCCCGCCGGTGCCCACCTCCTTCCGGCGCTGGGCCCAGCGGCTCACCGCCGAGGCCCGCAGCGACCGCCGGGCCGCCGAACTCCCCTACTGGCAGGCCGCACTGGCCACCCCGGACCCGCTGCTCGGCGCCCGCCCGCTGGACCAGGCGAAGGACACCTACGCCACCGGCGGCACCCTGCGCGTCGTGCTCCCCGCCGACACCACCCGGGCCCTGCTGACCGAGGTCACCGCCGCCTACCACGCCCAGGTCAACGACGTCCTGCTGACGGCGCTGGCGCTCGCCCTCACCCACTGGCGCGGCGACGCGACGGACCCCGACGGCGCCGTACTGGTGAACGTCGAGGGGCACGGCCGCGAGGAGGTGGTCGAGGGCGTCGACCTGCACCGCACCGCCGGCTGGTTCACCTCCGTCTACCCCGTCCGGCTCGCCCCCGGCCCGCTCACCTGGGCCGAGGTCACCACCGCCGGACCGGCGCTCGGCCGGGCCCTCGGCCTGGTGAAGGAGCAGCTGCGCGCCGTCCCCGACAACGGCATCGGCTACGGCCTGCTGCGCCACCTCAACCCGGCCACCGCCGAGGTGCTCGCCGAACACGCCGACCCCCAGGTCGAGTTCAACTACCTGGGCCGCTTCCAGCCCGAGGGCGTCAGCGCCGACGACGTTCACGCCGGGGCCGAGGCGATGACCGAGGGCGCCGCCCCCGACCTCGCGCTCGGCCGGGTGCTGGGCCTTGACGCCACCACCGTCGACACCCCGCAGGGCCCGCTGCTGGTCGCCCAGTGGTCCTGGGCCGGCGAACTGCTCGACGAGGAGCGGGTGCGGGCCCTCGCCGAGGCCTGGTTCACCGCCCTGCGCGCCCTCGCCGAGCACGCCGAACGGCCGGACGCCGGCGGGCACACCCCCGCCGACTTCCCGCTCGTCGCCCTCGACCAGGACGAGATCGACCGGCTCGCCGAACTCCACGCCCCCGCACAGCTGGTGGACGTCTGGCCGACCTCCCCGCTGCAACAGGGCATGGCCTTCCACGCCGCGTACGACACCGACGGCGCCGACGTCTACACCTCGGTCTGCACCTTCGACCTCACCGGCCCGGTCGACGCCGACCGGCTGCGCGCCGCCGCCGAGGCCCTGCTGCTCCGCCAGCCCAACCTCCGGGCCGGCTTCCACCAGCGCCCCGACGGACCGCCCGTCCAGGCCGTCCCGGACCGGGCCGCACTGCCCTTCACCGTCCTCGACCTGACGGGCCACGCCGACCCGGAGGCCGAGGCCGACCGGATCGCCGCCGCCGAGTACGGCCGCCGCTTCGACCTCACCCGGCCGCCGCTGCTGCGCTACACCCTGCTCACCCTCGCCCCCGGCCGGCACCGGCTGATCGCCGCCGCCCACCACATCCTGCTGGACGGCTGGTCCACCCCGCTGTTCGCCGAGGAACTCTGGGCCCTCTACTTCCGGCAGCCGCTGCCCCCGGCCGCCCCCTACCGGGAGTACCTGCGCTGGATCACCCGGCGCGACGGCGCCGCCGCCCGCACCGCCTGGACCCGGGCCCTCGCGGGCGTGGACGAGCCCACCCTGCTCGCCCCCGGCCGCACCACCCACTCCCCGCACCTGCCGCTGCGCCTGCACACCGGCCTCACCCCGGCGGCCACCGAGGCGCTCGGCCGCACCGCCCGCCGCTACGGCGTCACCCTCAACACCCTCGTCCAGGCCGCCTGGGGCGTCCTGCTGGCCCGGCTCACCGGCCGCACCGACGTGCTCTTCGGCACCACCGTCTCCGGCCGGCCGCACGACCTGCCTGGCGTCGAGCGGATGATGGGCCTGCTCATCAACACCGTGCCGGTGCGGGTCACCCTCGACCCGGCCGAGTCCTGGGGGCAGCTGCTGCTGCGCCTCCAGCACGAGCAGTCCGCACTGCTGGACCACCAGCACCTCAGCCTCACCGAGATCCAGCAACTCGCCGGACTGGGAAGCCTGTTCGACACCGTCACGGTGTACGGCAACTACCCCGACCCGTCCGCCCTGGACGCGGCCGACCCGAGCGGCGCCACCCAGGTCACCCTGGTCGAGGACGTCGACAGCGCCCACTACCCGCTGCTGCTCGCCCTCACCCCGGGCGACGGCCTCCAGCTGCGGCTGGACCACCAGCCGGACGCCTTCGGCCCCGCCGAGGCCCGTACGCTGCTGGACCGCTTCCTCGCCCTGCTCGACCGGATCGTCGCCGATCCGGCCGAACTCCTTGGCACCGTCGAGGTGTTGACCGGTGACGAGCGCGAGCGGCTGCTGTCGGGCGGGCACGGGCCGGCGGCGGAGCTGCCCTCGGGGAGCGTCCCCGAGCTGTTCGAGGCCCAGGCCGCCGCGACGCCCGAGGCGATCGCCCTGGTCGCGGGTACCACCGAGCTGTCGTACGCCGAACTCAACGCCCGGGCCAACGGTTTGGCGCTGCGCCTGGCCGAGGCCGGGGTGCGGGCGGAGACGCCGGTCGCCCTGCTGCTGGAGCGCTCCCCCGCCCTGGTCATCGCCCTGCTCGCGGTGCTCAAGGCCGGCGGCAGCTACGTCCCGCTGGACGACGCCCAACCGCAGGAGCGCCTCGCGGCCGTGCTCACCGACGCGGGCGCCCGGATCGCCGTCACCGACCGCGACCACCCCGCACTGGCCGGGCTGACCACCCTCGCGGTCGGCGAGGAACGTGCCGCCAATCTCGATCTCCCCTTGCGTGCCGCCCAGTTGGCCTATGTGATGCACACCTCGGGTTCGACCGGGACACCGAAGGGCATCGGCGTCACCCACCGCTCCGTCGTCGACCTCGCCCTCGGCGGCACCTTCGCGGGCGGCGCCCACGAACGCGTCCTGGTCCACTCCCCCACCGCCTTCGACGCCTCCACCTACGAACTCTGGGCCCCCCTGCTCTCCGGCGCCCGCCTCGTCCTCGCCCCGCCCGGGCGACTCGGCGTCACCGAACTCACCGACACCCTCCAGCGCGGCGGCGTCACCGCCGCCTGGATGACGGTCGGCCTGTTCAACGTGCTGGCCGCCGAGGCGCCGCAGGCCTTCGCCGGGCTGCGCGAGGCGTGGACGGGCGGGGACGTCGTCTCGCCGGTCGCGCTGCGCCGGGTGCTGGAGCACTGCCCCGGACTGCGGGTGGTGAACGGCTACGGCCCCACCGAGACCACCACCTTCGCCACCCACCACCGGATGACCACCCCGGCCGAGGTACCGGACAGCGTCCCGATCGGCCGCCCGCTCCCCAACACCCGGGCCTACGTCCTCGACAGCGGTCTGCGGCCCGTCCCGGTCGGCGTCCCCGGCGAGCTCTACCTCGCCGGACACGGCCTGGCCCGCGGCTACGTCGGCCGCCCCGCCCTCACCGCCGAACGCTTCGTCGCCGACCCCTACGGCGCCCCCGGCAGCCGGATGTACCGCACCGGCGACCTCGCCCGCTGGACCACCACAGGAGAACTGGAGTTCGCCGGTCGAGCGGACGACCAGATCAAGCTGCGCGGCTTCCGGATCGAACTCGGCGAGGTCGAGAGCGCGTTCACCGCCCACCCCGCCGTCGGCCAGGTCGTCGCCGTGGTCCGCGAGGACCGGCCCGGCGACAAGCGCCTGGTCGCCTACGTCACCGGCGACGCCCCGCTCGACGAACTGCGCGCCTTCGTCACCGACCGGCTGCCCGGCTACATGCTCCCGGCTGCGATCGTCGCCCTGGACGCGCTGCCCGTCACCCCCAACGGCAAGGTCGACCGCCGCGCCCTCCCCGCCCCCGACTACACCGGCACCCCCGAGGGCCGCGCCCCGCGCACCGGGGCCGAGCGGGCGCTGTGCGAACTCTTCGCCGGGGTCCTCGGATTGGCCTCGGTGAGCATCGACGACGACTTCTTCGACCTGGGCGGCCACTCCCTGCTCGCCACCAAGCTGGCCAGCCGGATCCGCGCCGCCCTGGGCGCGGATCTGCCGATCCGCACCCTCTTCGACCGCCCGACCGTGGCCGCCCTGGCCGCCGCCCTGCCGACCGTCGACACCCCGGCCCGCCCGGCGCTGCGCCCGCAGGCCAGGCCCGCCCTGGTGCCGCTCTCCCCCGCCCAGCAACGCCTCTGGTTCATCGAGCAGTTCGAGGGCCCGAGCGCGCTCTACAACACGCCCGTCGCGGTCCGGCTCACCGGCGCGGTCGACCACTCCGCCCTGGAACTGGCGCTGCGCGACGTGGTGGCCCGGCACGAGGTGCTGCGCACCCTCGTCCCGACCACCGACGGCCGGCCGCACCAGCTGGTCACCGAAGCCCCCGAACTCCCCCTGCGGGCCGTGCCGGTGGCCGACGAGGAAGCGCTGCGCACCGCCCTGGCCGAGGCCGGCCGGGAGGTCTTCGACCTCGCCCGCGACCTGCCCGTCCGCGCCACGCTGTTCTCCCTGCCGCACGACGAGCACGTCCTGCTGGTCCTGATGCACCACATCGCCGCCGACGGCTGGTCGGTCGCCCCGCTCTTCCGCGACCTCGCCACCGCCTACCGGGCCCGCCACGCCCACACGGAACCCGACTGGCGGCCGCTGCCCGTCCAGTACGCCGACTACGCCCTCTGGCAGCGCGAGCTGCTCGGCGACCAGGAGCAGCCCAGCGCCCTGCTGAGCGCCCAACTCGCCCACTGGCAGCAGGCCCTGGCGGACGCCCCGGAAGAACTGGCGCTGCCCTACGACCGCCCGCGCCCGGCCGCGCCGACCCACCGCGGCGGCCTGGCCACGGCCGTCGTCGACGCCGAACTCCACGCCGCGCTGGCCGAGTTGGCCGCCGATCGGCAGGCCAGTCTGTTCATGGTCCTGCAAGCCGCCGTCGCCACCCTCTACACCCGCCTCGGCGCCGGCACCGACCTCCCGCTCGGCACCCCCGTCGCCGGACGCACCGACGAAGCCCTGGACGACCTGGTCGGCTTCTTCGTCAACACCCTCCTGCTGCGCACCGACACCTCCGGCAACCCCGGCTTCCGCGAACTCCTCGACCGCGTCCGCCGCACCGACCTGGACGCCTTCGACCACCAGGACCTCCCCTTCGAGCGCCTGGTCGAACAGCTCAACCCCACCCGCACCCCGGCCCGCCACCCGCTCTTCCAGACGCTCATCGCCCTGGAGAGCCGCGCGGCCGTCCCCACCGCCTTCGGCGACCTGGCCTGCGCCGAGCACCCCTTCGAACTGGACGTCGCCAAGTTCGACCTGTCCTTCCGCTTCACCGAACAGGGCCCGCAGGCGGGTCTGACGGTGGCGATCGAGTACGCGACCGACCTCTTCGACCCGGCCACCGCCGGCGCGCTCGCCGAGCGCCTGCTGCGGGTGCTGCGCGCCGTCGCGGCCGACCCCGACGCGCCGATCGGCACCGTCGAGATCCTCGACCCGGCCGAGCGCGAGCAGCTGCTCACCGGCTGGAACGACACCGCGCTCCCCGTCCCCGACGCGACCCTGCCCGAGCTGTTCGAGGCCCGGGCCGCCGCCACCCCCGACGCGGTGGCCGTGGTCACCGACGGCGGACGGCTGAGCTACGCCGAACTCGACGCCCGGGCCGAGCACCTGGCCGCCGACCTCGCCGCCGCGGGCGTCGGCACCGACACCCCGGTGGTCCTGCTGATGGACCGCTCCGCCGAGCTGCTGACCGCCCTGCTGGCCGTCCTCAAGGCCGGCGGCAGCTACGTCCCGCTGGACGACCGGCACCCGGCCGAGCGGCTGCGGCAGATCACCGCCGAGACCGGGGCGGCGCTCGTCCTGGTCGACGCGGCCCACCGCGACCACCCGCTCGCGGCCGACGCCCCCTGCCCCGTCCTGACGCTCACCCCGGAGCGCTTCGACGGCCCGCTGCGGCGGCGCTCCCACCGCCCCGCCGTCCACCCGGAACAGCTCGCCTACGTGATGTTCACCTCCGGCTCCACCGGAGTGCCCAAGGGCATCGCCATCACCCACCGGGACGTCGTCCAGCTCGCCACCGACCCGTGCTGGCAGCACCCCGACGGGCTGCGGGTGCTGTTCCACGCCCCGCACGCCTTCGACGCCTCGACCTACGAGATCTGGGCGCCGCTGCTCTCCGGCGGCCAGGTGGTCGTCGCCCCGGCGGGCGACCTGGACGCGGCCGCGATCGGCGCGCTGGTCCGGACGCACGGACTCACCCACGTGCACGTCACCGCCGGCCTGTTCCGGGTCATCGCCGAGGAGGACCCGGGCGTCTTCGCCGGGGTGCGCGAGGTGCTGACCGGCGGGGACGTGGTCTCCGCGCCCGCCGTGCGCAGGGTGCTGGCGGCCGTCCCCGGGATCGGCGTGCGGGTGCTCTACGGCCCGACCGAGATCACCCTCTGCGCGACCCAACTGCCGTTGCCCGCCGCCGATTCGGTGCCGGACACGGTGCCGATCGGCCGGCCGATGGCGAACACCCGGGCGTACGTCCTGGACGACGGCCTCCAGCCCGTCCCGGTCGGCGTCCCCGGCGAGCTCCACCTCGCCGGAGCCGGTCTGGCCCGCGGCTACCTCGGCCGCCCGGCGCTCACCGCCGAGCGCTTCGTGGCCTGCCCGTACGGCGGCAAGGGCGAGAGGATGTACCGCACCGGCGACATCGTCCGGCGCCGGTCGGACGGCGTGCTGGAGTTCCTCGGCCGCGCCGACGACCAGGTCAAGATCCGCGGCTTCCGGATCGAGCTCGGCGAGGTCGAGGCCGCCCTCACCGCCCACCCCGCCGTCCGCCAGGCCCTCGCCCTGGTCCGCGAGGACCGGCCCGGCGACAAACGCCTGGTCGCCTACGTCACCGGCGACGCCACCCCCGGCGAACTGCGCGCCTTCGTCACCGACCGCCTCCCCGGCTACATGCTCCCGGCCGCCGTCCTCGTCCTCGACGCCCTCCCCGTCACCGCCAACGGCAAGGTCGACCGCCGCGCCCTGCCCGCCCCCGACTACAGCGGCGCCCCCGAGGGCCGCGCCCCCCGCACCACCCAGGAGCGGAGCCTGTGCGAGCAGTTCGCCCAGGTGCTCGGGCTGGGCACGGTCAGCATCGACGACGACTTCTTCGACCTCGGCGGCCACTCGCTCCTCGCCACCAAGCTGGTCAGCCGGATCCGCACCGCCCTGGGCGTCGAGATGACGATCCGCACCCTCTTCGACCACCCCACGGTCGGCGAGCTCGCCGACGCGCTGCCCGCAGCCCGCAAGGCCCGGCCCGCCCTCCGGCCGATGCGCCGGCCCGGCGGTCCGGCGTAGGGCCTCCCCGGTCCTCGCGGGTCCCCGCAGCTCACCGCTCGTCGCAGGTCGCGCGGGCCACCGGCCGTCCCCGGTGGCCCGAACGCCCAGTCCCCACTCAGCACGTCATCCGTCGGAGGCAGACCGTGATCCCGTTGTCGTTCGCGCAGCAGCGGCTGTGGTTCATCGAACAGCTGGAGGGCCCGAGCGCGCTCTACAACACCCCGTTCGCCGTCCGGCTGACCGGTGGGCTCGACGCCGCCGTCCTCACCCTCGCGCTGCGCGACGTGCTCGCCCGGCACGAGGTGCTGCGCACCACCTTCCCCGCCGTCGACGGCCGCCCGCAGCAGTCGATCGCCGAGCCGCAGAGCCCCGCCGTCACCGCCGTCGAGGTGGCCGCCGTCCCGGTCGCCGACGAGGCCGAGCTGACCGCCCGGCTCACCGCAGCGGCCGGGCACGTCTTCGACCTCGCGACCGAACTGCCCATCCGCTGCTCGCTGTTCTCGCTCTCCGCCGAGGAGCACGTGCTGCTGGTGCTGATGCACCACATCGCCAGCGACGGCTGGTCCGTCCCCCCGCTCTTCCGCGACCTGGACGCCGCCTACCGGGCCCGCCTCACCGGCGCCGCGCCGCAGTGGGAGCCGCTGCCCGTCCAGTACGCCGACTACACCCTCTGGCAACGCGAACTCCTCGGCGAGGAGGACGACCCGGAGAGCGTGGTCGCCACCCAACTCGCCCACTGGCAGCGCGCCCTGGCCGAGGCCCCGGAGGAGCTGGCCCTCCCCTACGACCGGCCGCGACCCGCCGCGCCCACCCGGCTCGGCGGCGCCGCCGAACTCGCCCTGGACGCCGAACTGTACGCGGACCTGGCCGAGTTGGCGGCGAAGGAACGGGCCAGCCTGTTCATGGTCCTCCAGGCCGCCGTCGCCACGCTGTACACCCGGCTCGGCGCCGGCACCGACCTCCCGCTGGGCACCGCGGTGGCCGGGCGCACCGACGAGGGCCTGGACGAGCTGGTCGGCTTCTTCGTCAACACCCTCGTCCTGCGCACCGACACCACCGGCGACCCCAGCTTCCGCGAGCTGCTGGCCCGCGTGCGCCTCCTCGACCTGGACGCCTTCGACCAGCAGGACGTGCCCTTCGAGCGCCTGGTCGAACAGCTCAACCCGGCCCGCGTCCCGGCCCGCCACCCGCTCTTCCAGACCATGCTGACGCTGGACAGCGACGAGGACCTCCCCGCCGACTTCGCCGGGCTCGCCTGCCGGGAGCACGTCCTCGACCAGCACCTCGCCAAGTTCGACCTGTCCTTCGCCTTCGTCGAGCAGCACGACGCGCAGGGCGTCGCCAACGGCCTGACCGGCGCGGTGGAGTACGCGGCGGACCTCTTCGACCACGCCACCGCCGCCACCCTCGGCGAGCGCCTCGCCCGGGTGCTGCGGGCGGCCGCCGCCGACCCGGACGCGCCGATCGGCACCATCGAGATCCTCGACCCGGCCGAGCGCGAGGACCTGCTGACCGGCCGGCACGGGCCGGTGGCGCAGCTTCCGGCCGGTTCCGTGCCCGAGCTGTTCGAGGCGCAGGCCGCCGCGACGCCCGAGGCCGTCGCCCTGGTCGCGGGCTCCACCGAGCTGACGTACGCCGAACTCAACGCCCGGGCCAACGGTTTGGCGCTGCGCCTGGCCGAGGCCGGGGTGCGGGCGGAGACCCCCGTCGCCCTGCTGCTGGAGCGCTCCCCCGCCCTGGCCGTCGCCCTGCTGGCGGTGCTCAAGGCCGGCGGCAGCTACGTCCCGCTGGACGACGCCCAACCGCAGGAGCGCCTCGCGGCCGTGCTCGCCGACGCGGGCGCCCGGATCGCCGTCACCGACCGCGACCACCCCGCGCTGACCGGGCTGACCACCCTCGCGGTCGGCGAGGAGACCGCGGAGAACCTCGAACTCGCCATCCCGGACGCGCGGTTGGCCTACGTCATGCACACCTCCGGCTCCACCGGCACCCCCAAGGGCATCGGCATCACCCACCGCGCGATCGTCGACCTCGCCCTCGGCGGGGCCTTCACCGGGGAGCACCTCGCCCGGGTCGCGGTGCACTCCCCCACCGCCTTCGACGCCTCCACCTACGAGTTCTGGGCCCCGCTGCTCTCCGGCGGCCGTCTCGTCATCGCCCCGCCCGGGCGGCTCGGCGTCACCGAACTCGCCGACCTGCTCGGCCGGCAGCAGGTCTCCGGCGCCTTCATCACCGCCGGCCTGTTCAACGTGCTGGCCACCGAGGCCCCGCAGTCCTTCGCCGGGATGCGCGAGGTCTGGACCGGCGGGGACATCGCCTCACCGGCGGCCATGCGACGCGTCCTGGAGGCCTGCCCCGGGCTGAAGGTGGTGAACGCCTACGGCCCGACCGAGGCCACCACCTTCGCCACCCTCCGCGCGATGACCTCCCCCGCCGAGGTGCCGGCCGCCGTGGTGCCGATCGGCCGGCCGCTGCCCAACAGCCGGGTGTACGTCCTCGACGACGCCCTGCGGCCGGTCCCGGTCGGCGTCCCCGGCGAGCTCTACCTCGCCGGGCACGGCCTGGCCCGCGGCTACGTCGGCCGCCCCGCCCTCACCGCCGAACGCTTCGTCGCCGACCCGTACGGCGCGCCCGGCACCCGGATGTACCGCACCGGCGACCTCGCCCGCTGGACCACCACAGGAGAACTGGAGTTCGTCGGTCGAACGGACGACCAGGTCAAGGTCCGCGGCTTCCGGATCGAACTCGCCGAGGTGGAGGCCGCTTTCGCCGCCCACCCGGCCGTCCGGCAGGCCTTCGCGACGGTCCGCCAGGACCATCCCGGTGACAAGCGCCTGGTCGCCTACGTCACCGGCGACGCCCCGCTCGACGAACTGCGCGCCTTCGTCACCGACCGGCTGCCCGGCTACATGGTCCCCGCCGCCGTCGTGCCGCTGACCACCCTCCCGGTCAACTCCAACGGCAAGGTCGACCGCCGCGCCCTCCCCGCCCCCGACTACTCCGCCGCCACCCCCGGCCGGGCGGCCCGCAACGCCACCGAGCAGACCCTGTGCGCGCTCTTCGCCGAGGTCCTCGGAACCGCCGAGCCGAGCATCGACGACAACTTCTTCGACCTGGGCGGGCACTCCCTCCTCGCCACCCGGCTCACCAGCCGCATCCGCACCGCCCTCGGCACCGAACTCCCCCTGCGCACCCTCTTCGACCACCCCACCATCGCCGCCCTCGCCCAGCACCTCGGCGCGGACACCACCCCGGGCCGGGCCGGGCTGACGGCGCGCACCCGCCCTGAGCCGGTACCGCTCTCCTACGCCCAGCAACGCCTCTGGTTCATCGACCAGTTCGAGGGCCCGAGCGCCCTCTACAACACCCCCTTCGCGCTCCGGCTCACCGGCCCGGTCGACACCGGGGCCCTGACCGCCGCCCTGCACGACCTGCTGGCCCGGCACGAGGTGCTGCGCACCCTCTTCCCGGTCGCCGACGGGCAGCCCCACCAGCTGGTCACCGACTCCGTCGAGCCCACCCTGACCGTCACCACCGTCGCCGACGAGACCGAGCTGGCCGGGCTGCTGGACCGGGCGAACGCGCACGCCTTCGACCTCGCCACCGAACTGCCCCTCCGGGCGGCGCTGTTCTCGCTGCCCGACGAGCGGCACGTGCTGCTGCTCCTGCTGCACCACATCGCCAGCGACGGCTGGTCCGTCGCCCCGCTCTTCCGCGACCTGGGCGAGGCCTACCGGGCCCGCCGCCACGGAGACGCGCCCCAGTGGGAGCCGCTGCCCGTCCAGTACGCCGACTACACCCTCTGGCAGCGCGAACTCCTCGGCGACGAGGAGGACCAGGACAGCCTGATCGGGCGGCAACTCGTCTTCTGGCAGGCATCCCTGGCCGACGCGCCGGAGGAACTGGCGCTGCCCTACGACCGGCCGCGACCGGCCGCGCCGAGCCACCGGGGCGAGCTGGTCGAGTTCACCGTCGACGCCGAACTGCACCAGAGGCTGGGCGAGTTGGCCACCGCCAACCGGGCCAGCCTGTTCATGGTCCTGCAAGCCGCCGTCGCCACCCTCTACACCCGCCTCGGCGCCGGCACCGACCTCCCGCTCGGCACCCCCGTCGCCGGACGCACCGACGAGGCGCTCAACGACCTGGTCGGCTTCTTCGTCAACACCCTCGTCCTGCGCACCGACACCTCCGGCGACCCCAGCTTCCGCGAACTCCTGGACCGGGTACGGCAGTCCGACCTCAACGCCTTCGAGCACCAGGACGTGCCCTTCGAGCGCCTGGTCGAACAGCTCAACCCCACCCGCACCCCGGCTCGCCACCCGCTCTTCCAGACCCTCATCGCCCTGGAGAACCAGGCGAAGGCGCCGCAGACCTTCGGCGGCCTCCCGTGCGGCGAGCTGGAGTTCGACCTCAACGTGGCCAAGTTCGACCTCTCCTTCGGCTTCGCCGAGCTGAGCGGTCCGGCCGGACCGGGCGGACCAGGCGTACCGGGCGGCCTCTCCGGCGCGGTGGAGTACGCGGCGGACCTCTTCGACCACGCCACCGTCACCACCCTCGCCGAGCGCCTGCTGCGCGTCCTCCGGGCCGCCGTCACCGACCCCGACGCGCCGATCGGCACCATCGAGATCCTCGACCCGGCCGAGCGCGAGCAGCTGCTCACCGGCTGGCACGGGCCGGTGGCGCAGCTTCCGGCGGGCACCGTGCCCGAGCTGTTCGAGGCCCAGGCCGCAGCGACGCCCGAGGCGATCGCCCTGGTCGCGGGCTCCACCGAGCTGACGTACGCCGAACTCAACGCCCGGGCCAACGGCCTGGCGCTGCGCCTGGCCGAGGCGGGCGTCGGCACCGAGACCCCCGTCGCCCTGCTGCTGGAGCGCTCCCCCGCCCTGGTCATCGCCCTGCTCGCGGTGCTCAAGGCCGGCGGCAGCTACGTCCCACTGGACGACGCCCAGCCGCAGGAGCGCCTGGCGGCCGTGCTCGCCGACGCGGGCGCCCGGATCGCCGTCACCGACCGCGACCACCCCGCGCTGGCCGGGCTGACCACCCTCACCGTCGGCGAGGAACGAGCCCCCAACCTCGAACTCGTGGCCAGCGGCGAGCAGTTGGCCTACGTCATGCACACCTCCGGCTCCACCGGCACGCCGAAGGGCATCGGCGTCACCCACCGCTCCGTCGTCGACCTCGCCCTCGGCGGCACCTTCGCGGGCGGCGCCCACGAACGCGTCCTGGTCCACTCGCCCACCGCCTTCGACGCCTCCACCTACGAACTCTGGGCCCCCCTGCTCTCCGGCGCCCGCCTCGTCATCGCCCCGCCCGGGCGACTCGGCGTCACCGAACTCACCGACACCCTCCAGCGAGGCGGCGTCACCGCCGCCTGGCTCACGGCCGGACTGTTCAACGTCATGGCCACCGAGGCGCCGACCCTCTTCACCGGCCTCCGGGAGGTGTGGACCGGTGGCGACGTGGTCTCCGCCGCCGCCGTCCGCCGCGTCATGACCGCCTGCCCCGGCCTGGCCGTGGTCGACGGCTACGGCCCGACCGAGACCACCACCTTCGCCACCCACCACCGGATGACCACCGCGGCCGAGGTGCCGGACAGCGTCCCGATCGGCCGCCCGCTCCCCAACACCCGGGCCTACGTGCTGGACGACGCCCTGCGGCCCGTCCCAGTCGGTGTCCCCGGCGAGCTCTACGTCGCCGGACACGGCCTGGCCCGGGGCTACGTCGGCCGCCCGGCCCTCACCGCCGAACGCTTCGTCGCCGACCCCTACGGCGCCCCCGGCAGCCGGATGTACCGCACCGGCGACCTCGTCCGCCGCACCACCGAAGGCGTGCTGGAGTTCCTCGGCCGCGCCGACGACCAGGTCAAGATCCGCGGCTTCCGGATCGAGCTCGGCGAGGTCGAGGCCGCCCTCACCGCCCACCCCGCCGTCCGCCAGGCCCTCGCCCTGGTCCGCGAGGACCGGCCCGGCGACAAACGCCTGGTCGCCTACGTCACCGGCGACGCCACCCCCGGCGAACTGCGCGCCTTCGCAGGCGAGCGCCTCCCCGGCTACATGGTCCCGGCCGCCGTCCTCGTTCTCGACGCCCTCCCCGTCACCCCCAACGGCAAGGTCGACCGCCGCGCCCTGCCCGCCCCCGACTACTCCGGCACCCCTGAGGGCCGCGCCCCCCGCACCGGCACCGAGCAGGCCCTCTGCGCCCTGTTCGCCGAGACCCTCGGCCTGCCCGCCCTGAGCATCGACGACGACTTCTTCGCCCTCGGCGGCCACTCCCTGCTCGCCACCAAGCTGATCAGCCGGATCCGCACCGCCCTGGACGTCGAACTCCCCCTCCGCGCCCTCTTCGACCACCCCACCGTGGCCGCCCTGGCCACCACCCTGCCGACCGTCGACACCCCGGCCCGCCCGGCCCTGCGCCCGCAGGCCAGGCCCGCCCTGGTGCCGCTCTCCCCCGCCCAGCAACGCCTGTGGTTCATCGACCAGTTCGAGGGCCCGAGCGCGCTCTACAACACCCCGTTCGTCGCCCACCTCAGCGGAGAGATCGACCCCGAGGCCCTGGCCGGGGCCCTGACCGACGTGGTCGCCCGCCACGAGGTGCTGCGCACCACCTTCCCGGCCACCGACGGCCGGCCGCACCAGCTGATCGCCGCGCACGCCGAACCCGCCCTGCACACCCGCACGGTGGCCGACGAGGCACAGCTGCGCGCCGCCGTCGCCGAGGCCACCGGCGCGGTGTTCCGGCTCGCCGAGGACCTGCCGATCCGGGTCTCGCTGTTCTCGCTGAACGCCGAACGGCACGCCCTGGTCGTCCTGCTGCACCACATCGCCAGCGACGGCTGGTCCGTCGGCCCGCTGCTGCGCGACCTGGACACCGCCTACCGGGCCCGCCTGGCCCACACGGAACCCGGCTGGCGGCCGCTGCCCGTCCAGTACGCCGACTACACCCTCTGGCAGCGCGGCCTGCTCGGCACCGCGGACGACCAGGACGGCGCCCAGCACACCCAACTCGCCCACTGGAAGCAGGCCCTGGCCGAGCTCCCGGAGGAGCTGGCGCTCCCGTACGACCGGCCGCGACCGGCCGCCCCTAGCCACCGGGCCGGGACGGTGGAGTACCGGCTGGACGCCGAACTGCACCGACGGCTCAGCGAGTTGGCCGCTGCCAACCGGGCCAGCCTGTTCATGGTCGTGCAGGCCGCCGTCGCCGCGCTGTACACCCGGCTCGGCGCCGGCACCGACCTCCCGCTCGGCACCCCCGTCGCCGGACGCACCGACGAAGCCCTGGACGACCTGGTCGGCTTCTTCGTCAACACCCTCGTCCTGCGCACCGACACCTCCGGCGACCCCGGCTTCCGCGAACTCCTCGACCGCGTCCGCCGCACCGCCCTGGACGCCTTCGAGCACCAGGACCTCCCCTTCGAGCGCCTGGTCGAACAGCTCAACCCCACCCGCACCCCGGCCCGCCACCCGCTCTTCCAGACCGTCCTCACGGTGAGCAGCGGCCCGGCCCCCGTGCTCACCCTGGGCGGGGTCAGCGGGGTACTGGAGGGCGCGGGCGAGTCCCAGGCGCACTTCGACCTGAACTTCAACTTCACCGAGCAGCACGACGCGGACGGCACCCCGCTCGGCGTGGCCGCGGCCGTGGAGTACGCGGCGGACCTCTTCGACCACGCCACCGTCGCCACCCTCGCCGAGCGCCTGCTGCGCGTCCTGGAGGCCGCCGCCACCGACCCGGACGCGCCGATCGGCACCATCGAGATCCTCGACCCGGCCGAGCGCGAGCAGCTGCTCACCGGCTGGAACGACACCGCCGTCCCGATCGCCGACAGCACGCTGTCCGAGCTGTTCGAGGCCCGGGCGGCCGCCACCCCCGAGGCGGTGGCCGTGGTGTCCGACACCGGGCGGCTGAGCTACGCCGAACTCGACGCCCGGGCGGGTGCCCTGGCCGCCGTACTGCTGGCCCGCGGGCTGGCGGTGGAGGAGCCGGTCGCGATCCTGATGGACCGCTCGGCCGAGCTGGTGACGGCGATCCTGGCGGTCACCAAGGCGGGCGGCACGTACGTCCCGCTGGACGCCCGGTACCCGCTGGACCGGATGCGGCACATCCTCGCCGACACCCGGGCGCAGCTCGTCCTGGTCGACCCGGCCCACCGCGACCACCCGGTCCTCGACAGCGGCACCGACGGCACCGGCACCGGCCTCACCGCCCTCGACGTCACCGAGGCCCCCACCGGCCTCGCCCCCGCCGCCCGGACCCCCAACGCCCAGACCCCCGCCGGCCGCCGCTCCCACCCCGGCCAGCTGCTCTACGTGATGTACACCTCGGGCTCGACCGGCCTCCCCAAGGGCGTCGCGGTGACCCACCGCAACGTCGTCGACCTGCTCACCAACCCGCACTTCCACCAGGGCCACCACGAGAGCGTCCTGCTGCACTCGCCCACCGCCTTCGACGCCTCCACCACCGAGGTGTGGGCCCCGCTGGTGACCGGCGGGCGGATCGTGCTGGCCGCCCCCGGACAGCTCGACCTCCCCGCGCTGGCCGCGACCATCACCCGGCACGCCGTCACCCTGGTGCAGGCGCCCTCCGGTCTGCTGCGCCTGATGGCCGAGGAGACCCCGGAGGCGTTCCGCGGGGTGCGCCAGGTGTGGACCGGCGGTGACGTGGTGCCCCCGGAGGCCGTCCGGCAGCTGTTCCGGGCGTGCCCGGAGACGGACGTGGTGGCGGTGTACGCGCCGACGGAGACCACGGCCATCAAGACCACCTTCACCATGACGCCCGGCGGGCACGTCCCGGCCGTGGTGCCGATCGGCCGCCCGCTGGCCAACACCCGGGCGTACGTGCTGGACGACGCCCTGCGGCCCGTCCCCGCCGGGGTGCCCGGTGAGCTGTACCTCGCGGGCAACGGCCTGGCCCGGGGCTACGTGGGCCGCCCGGGCCTGACCTCGGAGCGCTTCGTGGCCTGCCCGTTCGGCGGCAAGGGCGAGCGGATGTACCGCACCGGCGACATCGTCCGGTGGAGCGCGGACGGCGTGCTGGAGTTCCTCAGCCGCGCCGACGACCAGGTGAAGATCCGCGGCTTCCGGATCGAGCCGGCCGAGGTGGAGGCGGCGCTGGCCGCCCACCCGGCGGTCGGGCACGCGGTGGCGACGGTCCGCGAGGACCAGCCCGGGGACAAGCGCCTGGTCGCATACGTCACCGGCGACGCCACCCCCGGCGAACTGCGGACCTTCCTCGCCGACCGGGTGCCCGGCTACATGGTCCCGGCCGCGATCGTCACCCTGGACGCGCTGCCGGTCACCGCCAACGGCAAGGTGGACCGCCGCGCCCTGCCCGCCCCCGACTACACCGGCACCCCTGAGGGCCGCGCCCCCCGCAGCACCGCCGAACGGGCCCTGTGCGCCCTGTTCGCCGAGACCCTCGGCCTGCCCGCCCTGAGCATCGACGACGACTTCTTCGCCCTGGGCGGCCACTCCCTGCTCGCCACCAAGCTGATCAGCCGGATCCGCACCGCCCTGGACGTCGAACTCCCCATCCGCGCCCTCTTCGACCACCCGACCGTGGCCGCCCTGGCCGGCCACCTGGGCGAGGGCACCGGCCCGGTCCGCGCCCGGCTGCTGCCCCGGCCGCGCCCGGAGCTGGTCCCGCTCTCCCACGCCCAGCAGCGCCTCTGGTTCATCGACCAGTTCGAGGGCCCGAGCGCGCTCTACAACACCCCGCTCGTGCTCCGGATCGACGGCACCCTGGACGCCGACGCCCTGGCCGGCGCCCTGGCCGACGTGGTCGCCCGGCACGAGGTGCTGCGCACCACCTTCCCCGGCGCCGACGGCCGGCCGCACCAGCTGGTCACCCCGAGCGCCGAACCCGTCCTGCACACCCGTACGGTGGCCGACGAGGCGCAGCTGCGGGCCGCGCTGGCCGCCGCGAGCCGGGAGGCCTTCGACCTGGCCGTCGAACTCCCGCTGCGGGCCACGCTGTTCTCCCTGCCACAGGGCGAGCAGGCACTGCTGGTGCTGATGCACCACATCGTCAGCGACGGCTGGTCCGTCGGCCCGCTGCTGCGCGACCTGGACACCGCCTACCGGGCCCGCCGCGCGAACGCGGAGCCCGACTGGCGGCCGCTGCCCGTCCAGTACGCCGACTACGCCCTCTGGCAGCGCGAGCTGCTCGGCGCGGAGGACGACCCGGACGGCGCCCAGCACCGCCAACTCGCCTACTGGCGGCGGGCGCTGGCCGGTCTCCCGGAGGAGCTGACGCTCCCCTACGACCGCAAGCGGCCGCTGTCACCCACCCGCCGCGGGGACACCGTGGAGTTCCGGCTCTCGGCCGAACTCCACGCCTCCGTCGTCGAGTTGGCACGGGAGAGCCGTACCAGCGTGTTCATGGTGGTGCAGGCCGCGTTGGCCGCCACCCTGGGCCGGCTGGGCGCGGGCACCGACATCCCGCTCGGCACCCCGGTCGCCGGACGCACCGACGAGGCGCTGGACGAGCTGATCGGCTTCTTCGTCAACACCCTGGTGCTGCGCGCCGACCTCTCCGGCGACCCGAGCTTCCACGCGCTGCTGGAGCGGGTGCGGCAGGCCAACCTGGACGCCTTCGAGCACCAGGACGTGCCCTTCGAGCGGCTGGTCGAGGTGCTGAACCCGGCCCGCTCGACGGCCCGGCACCCGCTGTTCCAGGTGATGCTGACCTTCGCCGCCGGGCCCGAGGCCGAGGCCGCCCTCGACTTCGCCGGCCTGCCCGCCCGGGTGGAGCCCTCGGCGGCCGAACTCGCCAAGTTCGACCTGGCCTTCGGTTTCAGCGAGCGGCTGGCCGCCGACGGTTCCCCGGCCGGGATCGGCGTGGTCGTCGAGTTCGCCGAGGAGCTGTTCGACCCGGCCACGGTGACGGCGGTCGGCGAGCGCTTCGAGCGGCTGCTGACCGCCGTGCTGGCCGATCCGGCCCGCCCGGTCGACGCGGCGGAGATCCTCGACCCCGCCGAGCGGGCCCTGATCCTGGACCACTGGAGCGCGCCCACCGATCGGCCGGCGGCCGCCGAACCCCGCACCCTCCCGGAGCTGTTCGCGGCCCAGGCGGCCCGGACCCCGCAGGCCGTGGCGGTGGTCGACGAGGACGAGCGGATCGACTACGCCGAACTGGACGCCCGGGCGAACCGGCTGGCCCGGCTCCTCGCCGCCCGCGGCGTCGGCCCCGAGCGCCTGGTGGCGCTGGCGCTGCCCCGCTCGGTGGAGCTGGTGGTCGCCGTGCTCGCCGTGCTCAAGGCCGGCGGCGCCTACGTGCCGATCGACCCGGACTACCCGGCCGACCGGATCGCCTACACCCTGGCCGACTCCGCCCCCGCGCTGCTGCTCACCACCACCGCGGCCGCCGGCCGACTGCTCGACCCCCAGCTGCCGTTGCTGCTCCTCGACGCCCCGGGGACGGCCGCCGAACTGGCCCGGACGCCCGCCGAGGCCCCCTCCCCCGCCCCCGCGCTCGGCCCGGACCACCCGGCGTACGTCATCTACACCTCGGGCTCGACCGGCCGGCCGAAGGGCGTGGTGATCCCGCACCGCAACGTCGCCCGGCTGTTCGCCGCCACCGACCACTGGTTCGCCCCGGGCCCGCAGGACGTCTGGACCCTGTTCCACTCCTACGCCTTCGACTTCTCGGTCTGGGAGCTGTGGGGCGCGCTGCTGCACGGCGGCCGCCTGGTCGTGGTGCCCTTCGGGACCAGCCGTTCGCCCCGGGAGTTCCTGGAGCTGCTGGTGCGCGAGCGGGTCACCGTCCTCAACCAGACCCCGTCCGCCTTCTACCAGTTGATGCAGGCCGACCAGGAGGAGCCGGAACTCGGCTCCCGGCTCGCCCTGCGCCGGGTGGTGTTCGGCGGCGAGGCGCTCGACCTGGCCCGGCTGGCGCCCTGGTACGAGCGGCACGCCGAGGACGCGCCGGTGCTGGTCAACATGTACGGCATCACCGAGACCACGGTGCACGTCTCCTACCGCCCGCTGGACACCGCCACGGCCGCCGGGCAGTCCCGGTCGCTGATCGGCGCCGGCATCCCGGACCTGCGGCTGTACCTGCTGGACTCCCGGCTGCGCCCGGTGCCCGCCGGGGTGCCCGGCGAACTGTACGTCGCCGGGGCCGGCCTGGCCCGCGGCTACCTGGGCCGCCCGGCACTGACCGCCGAGCGCTTCGTCGCCGACCCGTTCGGCGCCCCCGGCACCCGGATGTACCGCACCGGCGACCTGGCCCGCTGGACGGCCTCCGGCGAACTGGACTACCTGGGCCGCATCGACGCCCAGGTGAAGATCCGCGGCTTCCGGATCGAGCTGGGCGAGATCGGCTCGGTGCTCAGCCGCCGTCCCGAAGTGGCCTCCGCCGCCGTGGTGGTGCGCGAGGACACCCCGGGCGAGAAGCGCCTGGTCGGCTACCTGGTGCCGGCCCCGGACGCCGGTGCGCCGGACCTGGACGCGCTGCGCACCCACCTGGCCGCCGAGCTGCCGGACTACATGCTGCCCGCCGCCCTGGTGCCGCTGGAACGCCTGCCGCTGACCCCCAACGGCAAGCTCGACGAGCGGGCGCTGCCCGCCCCCGAGCCGGGCCGGGCGGGCGGCGGCCGGGCGCCGCGCACCCCGCTGGAGGAGGTGCTCTGCGGGCTGTTCGCCGACGTGCTCGGCCTGGAGCGGGTCGGCATCGACGACAACTTCTTCGAGCTGGGCGGCCATTCGCTGCTGGCCGGGCGCCTGGTCGCCGGCCTGCGCGAGCTGACCGGCAGCGCCGGACTCGGCGTCCGGGCGCTGTTCCGGGCGCCGACCGTCGCCGGGCTGGCCGACCTGCTGGCCGCGGCCCGGGACGGCGCCCCCGCCGAGGAGGACTTCCCGGTGCTGCTGCCGATCCGCACCCGCGGCACGCGCCCGCCGCTGTTCTGCGTGCACCCGGCGGCCGGGATCAGCTGGGTGTACACCGGCCTGCTGCGCCACCTGGACGCCGAGCAGCCGATCTACGGCCTCCAGGCCCCCGGCCTGGCCGACCTCTCCCGCCACCCGGCGAGCCTGGCGGAGATGGCCCGCGACTACCTGGCCGAACTGCGCGCGGTGCGCCCCGAGGGCCCGTACGCCCTGCTGGGCTGGTCCTTCGGCGGCCCGGTCGCCCACGCCGTGGCGGCGCTGCTGCGGGAACAGGGCGAGCGGGTCGACCTGCTCGCCGTGCTGGACGGCTACCCCGAGCTGGACGAGTACGCCCGGATCACCGGCGCCTCCCCCGACCGGATCACCGGCGGCTCCCGCCCCCGGTCCACCGGCGGCTCCCCCGACCGCGACCCGGCGCTGCTCGCCGCGATCCTGGAGTCCCTCGGGCAGCAGGCCGGCGAGATCACCGACTGGCCCGCCGACGAGGCGGGCTACGCCGAGCTGGTCCGGCACGGCGCCGGCCCGCTGGCCGGGCTGAGCGGCGCCGGGGTGGCCCGGGTGGTCGAGGTCTTCCTGGCCAACCTGGCGCTGGCCGGCGACGCCCCGCTGCCCGGCTACGACGGCGACGCGCTGGTCTTCGTCGCCACCCAGGACCGCCCGGCCGACGCCCCCGACCCCGAGAGCTGGCGGCCCCACGTGGGCGGCCGGCTGGAGGTCCACCACGTGCCCAGCACCCACGGCGCGATGACCGGCCCGGAGGCCCTCGCGGTCATCGGCCCGGTGCTCGCCCAGCGCCTGCGCGACCCCGCGCAGGCCCCCACGCCCCGCCCCTGAGCCTCCCCTCACCACCGCACCACCCCGCACCACCGCGACACCCCCCGCACCACCACGCCAAGCGGCCGCGACCCGGCCCACACGAGGAATGGACACACCGATGCAGACTGCCGTCATCCCCGACACCTGGCGCGGCGTCACCCCGGCGCCGATCTCGTCGACCGACGCCTACAACGGCTTCATCGCCGCCAACGTGATCTTCGCGCTGGACCGGATCGGCGTGCTGGAGCAGATCGGCCGCGGCGAGGCGCTGTCCGCCGCCACGGCCACCTCCCAGCGCGGCGACACCGCCCGCACCGAGGCCGTGCTGCGCGCCGCCGCCGACTACGGCTACCTCAAGGCCGACGGCGCCGGCTACCTGCCCACCGAGGCGGGCATCGAGATCGCCGCCGCCCGCGGCTACTTCACCTGGGCGGTCGGCGGCTACCACGACGTGTTCGGCCGCGCCGGGCACCTGAGCACCGGCTCGCACCACTACAACCAGGACGTGTACCGCGACGAGGCGATGGTCGCCCTCGGCTCCGCCCAGTGCGACCAGTCGATGTTCGCCGCGCAGCTCACCGACGTGCTCTCCGGCATCGACTTCCGCACCATCGCCGACCTGGGCAGCGGCACCTCCGCCCGGGTGCGCCGGGTGGTCTCCCAGCGCGAGGGCAGCCGCGGCCTGGGCATCGACATCAGCCGCCCGGCCACCGACATCGCCCGCGCCGACATCGCCGCCGCCGGGATGCAGGACCGGGTCACCGCCGTCCGGGCCGACGTGCTGGGCCTGCTCGGCACCCAGATCGACAACGACGCCGAGGCCGCCGAGGTGGCCGAGGTCGACACCGTGATGAGCTTCTTCCTGCTGCACGACCTGCTCGCCGACCCGAGTACCCGCTCCTCGATCTTCACCCGGATGCGCGAGGCCTTCCCCAAGGCCCGCACCTTCGTGCTCGGCGACACCATGCTGCGCGGCCCGGGCGAGTCCCAGAGCGCGATGCCGGTCTTCTCGGTCGGCTTCGAACTGGCCCACGCGATGATGGGCGTGCCGCTGCACACCAAGGAGACCTACGAGCAGCTGTTCACCGACGCCGGGCTGCGGATCGACCGGGTCGAGGCGCTGGCCACCCCGCACAGCTGGCTCTACGTCCTCCAGGCCGACTGATGGCCGCCGCAGCCGGGGCCGCACACCTGCTGGCCCAGAACGAGCACCCGTACCCGCCGCTGCCGTCCGTGCTGACCGCCCTGGCGGGGGCGGTCGGCGACCTGAACCGCTACCCGGACTTCCGCCCGGAGCGCTTCGCCCGGATCATCGCCGACTGGCAGGACGTCCCGGCCGCGCAGGTCGTGGTCGGCCACGGCTCGGCCGGCGTCGCCCTGGACCTCTTCCACTCCGTCGTCCGCCCCGGCGACAACGTGGTGCACTCGGACCCCTGCTTCGACGCGTACCCGCTGTTCTGCGCGATCGCCGGCGCCGAGTCCCGGTCCGTCCCGCTCGGCCCGGACGCCCGGCACGACCTGGCCGCGATGGCCGGCCGGGTGGACGGGCGCACCCGGATCATCGTGCTGTGCAACCCGCACAACCCGACCGGCACGGTCTACTCCTGGGCGGAACTGACCGACTTCTTCCGCAAGGTGCCGGCCACCGCGCTGATCCTGCTGGACGAGGCCTACGTCGACTTCGCCCGGGGCTGGGCCGCCCCGGCGGTGCCCGACCGGATCGCCGAGTGGCCCAACCTGGTGGTGCTGCGCACCCTCTCCAAGTCGCACGGCCTCGCCGCGCTGCGGATCGGCTACGCCGTCGCCGAGGAGTCGGTGGCGCGGCGGGTGCGCGACGTCCAGGTGCCGTACGCGGTGAACCGGCTCCAGGAGGCGGGCCTGCTGGCCGCCGTCGCCGCCCAGGACGAGGTGGACCGGCGGATCGCCGAGATCGCCGCCGAACGCGACCGGCTGCGGGCCGAACTGCTCGCCCTGGGCCGGTCGGTGCCGCCGAGCCTGACCAACTTCCTCTGGGTGACGGCACCTTCACCCGAGGAGCAGCTCCCGGTCAAGGCGGAGCTGGAGCGGCTCGGGGTGGCCGTCCGCTTCTACCCGGGCCAGGGCATCCGGATCGCCGTCGGCGAGAAGGACGCCGTCGACGCCGTGATCGAGGGCTTCACCCGCGCCCACCGGGCCGCCGGCGCACCGCCCCGCTAGGGCCTGTCCGGCGGATCTTGGCAGATCAGCGCGCGGCGTTGGGCGCCCGGCTGGGCGTGCGCCCGAGTCGGCCTCGTACTGGACGTACTTGGGCGATTCGGGCGTGCGTCCAGGCGGGATGCCCGGCGTCGCGCGCCTGGCAAGATCCGCCGGACAGGCCCTAGGCCTGCCAGACCCGCTGGACCCGCTGGACCCGCACCACCCACCGCACACGCAGCAGTCAAGGACAGGACAGGACATGCACCCACTTCTGGCGCGGCCGGAGTTCCGGCTCTACATCGCGGGACAGACGCTGTCCGTCCTCGGGGACAGCGCGCTCTTCATCGCCCTCGGCATCTGGGCCAAGGTCCTGACGGGGAGCAGCTCGGCGGCCGGTCTGGTCATGTTCTGCTACGCCGTCCCGATGCTGCTGCTGCCGCTCGGCGGCCTGGTCGCCGACCGGGTCCGCCGACGGCCGCTGCTGGTCGCGGTCAACCTCGGTCTGGCGGTGGCGGTTTCGCCGCTGCTGCTGGTCGACGGCCGCGGCCACCTGTGGATCATCTACGGCACCGCGGTGCTCTACGGGCTGGCCGGGGCCGTCCTCACCCCGGCCCAGAGCGCGATGCTGCGCACCATCCTGACGGAGCGTCAGGACTTCGGCGCGGCCGTCGGGTTCACCCAGACCATGCGGGCCGGCACCACCCTGGTCGCGCCGCTGGTCGGCTCCGGCCTGTACGGGTGGCTCGGCGGCCGGGCCGTCGCCCTGGTCGACATCGGCATCCTGCTCGCGGCCGCGCTCGCCTTCCTGGCGCTGCGGGTGCCCGAGTCCAAGCCGGAGCCGTCCGGGCGGCACTGGCGCACCGAGGTACTGGCGGGCTTCCAGCACCTGCGCTCCACCGCCTCGCTGCTGCCGCTGCTGATCGCGACCACCGCCACCGCGACCGTGCTCAGCTTCCTCCAGCCGGTGCTGTTCTCGCTCATCCAGCACGGACTGGGCCGCTCGCCGCAGTTCCTGGGCGTGCTGGAGACGGTGGAGGCGGTCGGGGCGCTCGGCGGCTCGGTGCTGGGCGGCGTCCTGATCGGCAAGCTCGGCCCCCGCAGGACCGTCATGCTCGGCTCGGCCACCTTCGGGGTCGGCGCCCTGCTGCTGCTGGCGCCCTCGGTGTGGGTGGTGGCGGCCGGTCTGCTGATCGCCGGGGCCGGCATGCCGGCCGGCGTGGTCGGCCTGGCCACCGCCGCCCAGTCGCTGACCCCGCCGCAGCTGATGGGCCGCACCCAGGCGGCCGTCAACCTCGCCCTCACCGCCCCGCAGGCGATCGCCATCGGCGTCGGCGCCGGCCTGGTGGCCGCGCTGGACTTCCGCACGGTGCTGGTCGCCATGGTGATCGGCGCGCTGCTGTCCGGCCTCTACCTGCTGGGCAAGCCCGACGCGGCGATCGAGGACGACGAGGACGAGGTGGAGTCGGCGGAGCAGCCCGCCGGAGAGCTCACCCCGGCCCAGGCCCAGGCCCCGGCCGAGGAGACCGAGCCCGCCCCGCGCCTCCAGTCCACCTGACCGTCCCGCACCTCCCGTCCCCGCACCTCCCGTCCCCGCACCACCCAGGCCCGCACCACGCCACCGGCCCACCCGGCGGCGGCCCTGCCGCACCGCACCGCCGCCGGGGCGGGCCTCCGCGCACTCCTCACGAGAGAGCCCCTCAGATGCCCGACCGTTCCTCTCCCGAGCTCCCCACCGACCTCACCGACCTCACCACCGACACCGGGGAGCCGCTCGAACTCGCCCTGGACCACGTCGAGTTCTACGTCACCGACCTCGCCGCCGACGTCGCCCGGCTGACCGCGGAGTACGGCTTCGACCTGCTCGTCCCGCCCACCGAGCGCGGCGCGAGCGCCGAGCGCTGCGTCTCCGCCCTGCTCGGCCAGGCCGCGATCCGGCTGCTGCTCACCCAGCCGCTGGCCGCCGGCCACCCGGCCACCGCCTACCTGGCCCGGCACGAGGACGGCGTGGCCGCACTGGCCCTGCGGGTCCCGGACGCCACCGCCGCCTACCGCGCGCTGACCGGGCGGGGCGCCGACGGGCTGCGCCCGCCGCAGGCCGCGGACGGCTGTGTCACCGCCGTGGTCGGCGCCTTCGGCGACGTGGTGCACACCCTGATCGAGCGGGACCCGGACGTCCCCGCCGACCGGATCCCCGGCCTGCCCGACGCACCGCCCGTGACCGGCGCCGCGGAGGTGGGCCTGCGCTCCGTCGACCACTTCGCGGTCTGCGTCCCCTCCGGCGAACTGCGCGCGACCGTCCGGCACTACCAGGAGGTCTTCGGCTTCCGGATGGTCTTCGAGGAGCGGATCGAGGTCGGCGCCCTCGGCATGGACTCGATGGTCGTGCAGAGCCCCGACCACAGCGTCACCCTCACCCTGATCGAGCCGCTCACCCCGGACGCCGGCGGCCAGATCGCCTCCTTCCTCGCCGACCACGGCGGCGCCGGGGTCCAGCACGTGGCCTTCTCCTCCCAGGACGCCGTCCACTCCGTCTCCACCATGGCCGCCCGCGGCGTGCCCTTCCTGCGCACCCCGAGCACCTACTTCGACGCCCTGCCCGCCCGGCTGACCCCGCTGCGGCACTCCTTCGACCAGCTGCGCGAGCTGAACCTGCTGGTCGACCAGGACCACGACGGCCAGCTGTTCCAGATCTTCACCCGCTCCCAGCACCCCCGCGGCACCTTCTTCTTCGAGGTGATCGAGCGCATCCGGGCCCGCAACTTCGGCAGCAACAACATCCGCGCCCTCTACGAGGCCGTCGAACTCCAGCGCAACGCCAGCGAAGTATCCGGATGAGCGCGCCGATCCTGACCCCGCCGGGCGCGGGCACCGCCGCGCCGCGGCAGCCGCTGTCCGTGGCCGAGTACGAGCAGGCGGCCCGGGCCGCGCTGAGCGCCCCGGTCTGGGACTGGCTGGCCGGCGGTGCGGAGCAGGAGCGCACCCTGGCCGCCAACCGGGCGGCCTTCGACCGGCAGGCCGTGGTGCCCCGGGTGCTCGCCGACGTCTCCGCCTGCGACACCTCCGCGACCCTGGTGGCCAGCCGCTCGGCCCTGCCGGTGGCGGTGGCGCCGATCGCCTACCACCGGCTGTTCCACCCCGAGGGGGAACTCGCCTCGGCCCGGGCGGCCGCCGCGGCGGGGGTGCCGTTCACCGTCGGCACGCTCAGCAGCGTCGGCTTCGAGGAGCTGGCCGCGACCGGGGCCACGCTCTGGTTCCAGCTGTACTGGCTGCGCGACCGGGCCCGGCTGCTCGACCTGGTCGCGGCGGCCGAGGCGGCGGGCAGCGAGTGCCTGGTCGTCACCGCCGACGTGCCGTACATGGGCCGCCGGCTGCGCGACGCCCGCAACGCCTTCGCCCTGCCCGGGGACGTCCGCGCGGCGCTGCTGGAGGGCGGCGCCGCCGGGCGGGCGCACCGGAGCACCGCCGAGGTCTCGGCGGTGGCCGCGCACACCGCCGAGCTGCTCTCCCCCGCCGTCACCTGGGCGGACCTCGGCTGGCTGCGCGAGCACACCCGGCTGCCGCTGGTGGTCAAGGGGGTGCTCGACCCGTCGGACGCCCTGCGGGCCGCCGAGCTGGGCGCCTCCGCCGTGGTGGTCTCCAACCACGGCGGCCGCCAACTCGACCGGGCGGTGCCCTCGTTGACGGCCCTGCCGGCCGTCGCCGAGGCGCTGGCCGGGCGCGGCTGCCAGGTGCTGCTGGACAGCGGGGTGCGTGGCGGCGCGGACGTGCTCACCGCGCTGGCCCTCGGGGCGTCCGGGGTGCTGCTCGGCCGCCCGGCGATCTGGGGCCTGGCGGCCGCCGGCGAACCGGGCTGCACCCGGGTGCTGGAGCTGCTGGCCGCCGAGCTTCGCCACGCCCTCGGCCTGGCCGGCTGCGCCGACCTGACCGCCGCCGCCGAGCTGCGCACCACCCCCCTGCCCTGCCCCGCCTGGAGTGCCCCGTGACCGTCACCGCCCCGCCGCACGAGCTGCGGCTGACCGACCTGCACCCCTCCCTCGCCGACCCGGCGATGACCTCGATGAACCTGCTCAACGAGATCTCCATCCGCTACCCGGAGGCGGTCTCCTTCGCGGCCGGCCGCCCGGCCGAGCAGTTCTTCGACCTGGACGCCGTCCACCGGTACCTGGACCGCTACACCGCGCACCTGCGCGGCGAGCGCGGCCTGTCCGAGGAGCAGGCCCGGCGCCAGGTGCTCCAGTACGGGCGGACCAAGGGGATCATCCACGAGCTGATCGCCGCGCACCTCGCGGTGGACGAGGGCATCGAGGTGCCCGCCGAGTCGATCGTGGTGACGGTCGGCTGCCAGGAGGCGATGTTCCTGGTGCTGCGGGCGCTGCGCCGCGGCCCCGAGGACGTGGTGCTGGCCGTCTCGCCCACCTACGTCGGGCTGACCGGCGCCGCCCTGCTGGCGGACCTGCCGGTGCGGCCGGTGGCCGACGGCCCGGACGGGCTCGACCTCGCCGACCTGCGTCGGCAGCTGGCCGACGCCCGGGCCGAGGGGCTGCGCCCCCGGGCGCTCTACCTGGTCCCGGACGTGGCCAACCCGAGCGGCGCCAGCCTGCCGCTGGACCTGCGCCGGGAGCTGCTGGAGCTGGCCGCCGAGGAGGACT
The DNA here is from genome assembly GCF_042738155.1 of Kitasatospora sp. NPDC059088. Lineage (NCBI taxonomy): Bacteria > Bacillati > Actinomycetota > Actinomycetes > Kitasatosporales > Streptomycetaceae > Kitasatospora > Kitasatospora sp. NPDC059088. Next base: position 84,122 of record NZ_JBHYGR010000010.1, read on the forward strand.
TCCTGGTCCTGGAGGACAACCCGTACTGCGTGTTCGCGGGCGAGGAGCGGCTGCCCTCGCTCAAGGCGCTGGACACCGCACGGCGGGTGGTCCACCTCGGGTCCTTCGCCAAGACGGCCCTCCCGGGCGCCCGGGTCGGCTACGTGGTCGCGGACCAGCTGGTGGCGGACGGCGCGGGCGGCAGCGTCCTGCTGGCCGACCTGCTCGGCATGGTCAAGAGCATGACCACGGTGAACACCTCGCCGATCGCCCAGGCCGTGATCGGCGGCGCGCTGCTCGAACACGGCCACAGCCTGCGGGCCGCCAACACCGAGGTCGCCGCGCTCTACCGGCGCAACCTCGCCCTGGTGCTGGCGGGCCTGGCCCGGCGCTTCCCGCCGGGCGGCGGGGTGACCTGGAACGAGCCGCGCGGCGGCTTCTTCCTGGTGCTCACGGTGCCGTGCGTGGTGGACGACGCCCTGCTGGAGCTCTCCGCCTCGCGGTACGGGGTGATCTGGACGCCGATGTCCCACTTCTACCCCGGTGCGGGCGGGGAGCGCCAACTGCGGCTCTCCGTCAGCCAGGTGGACCCGGCGACCGTCGACCGGGGCCTGGACGGCCTGGCCGCGCTGCTCGCCGCCCGGTCCTGAGCCGGGGCGCCGAGGGGGAGGGCCTCTCCCCTCCCCCTCGGCGCCGAGGCACTACGGGATCGCCACCGCCGTGCCGGAGACCCGCACCCGGGTGTCCTCCGCCCGCAGTTCGACCCGCAGCACGCCCGGGCGCCCGAGGTCCTCGCCCTGGTGCAGGGTCAGCACGGCCGGGGCGGTCACCGCGCCCAGCTCGCGTAGGTAGGCACCGAAGGCGGCCGCGGCCGCGCCGGTGGCCGGGTCCTCGACCACGCCGCCGACCGGGAACGGGTCGCGGACGTGGAAGACCTCGGGGGCCTCGCGCCAGACCAGCTGCAGGGTGACCAGGTCGCGGGCGTTCATGAACGCGGCCAGCCCGTCGAAGTCGTAGTCCAGCCGGGCCAGTCGGGAGCGGGTGCCGGCGGCCAGCACCAGGTGCCGGGCGCCCGCGTAGCCGATCCGCGGCGGCAGCGCCGGGTCCAGGTCGGCGGCCGACCAGCCGAGCAGCGCGAGCGCCTCCTCGACGTCCGCCGCCGGCACCTCCTCGACCTTCGGCTCGACACTGGTGAGCGTCGCCCGCAGGCCGTCGGCGCCGCGCTCGACCTCGACCGGGACGTCCCCGGCCGCCGTGCCGAACACGTAGCGGCCCGGGCCGGACCGCTCGGCGACCGCGACGGCGGCGGCCACCGTCGCGTGCCCGCAGAACGGCACCTCCAGCAGCGGGCTGAAGTACCGCACGTGGTAGGCGCCCTGCTCACTGCCCGGGGTCAGGAAGGCGGTCTCGGAGTACCCGACCTCGGCGGCGACGGCGAGCATCCGCTCGGCGGTCAGTCCGGTGGCGTCGAGCACCACGCCGGCGGGGTTGCCGCCCTCGGGGCGGATCGCGAAGGCGGCGTAGCGGAGGATCTCAGGAGCGTCGTCGGTCATGACCGGACGAACGTGTTCCGGCCGCCCGCTGTTCCCGCCGTTCCCCTCGTCCACGTACGGCCCGCTCACCGCAGCACCGCCTCCAGGAAGTCCGAGCCGAGCCGGGCGCTGCCGGACAGGTCCAGCTGGTAGAGCATGTACCGCCCACGCCGCTCGGTGACCAGCAGCCCGGCCTTGCGCAGCACCGCCAGGTGGCGGGACACCTCGGGGGCGCTCAACTGCCAGGCCGCGGCGAGTTCGCCGGTGGTGTGCGGGCCGCGGGCGATGGTGCGGGCCAGCCGCAGCCGGATCGGGTGGGCGAGCGCCTCCAGCCGCTGCTGGACCAGCGCGAGCGAGACCGGCTCGGGCAGCCCGGCCTCGGCCACCGGGTACTGCAGGACCGGCCGCCAGCCCGGGGCGTGCACCGCCAGCAGGTGGGGGCGGCCGAAGGCGGTGGGGATGAAGGTGACCCCGTTGCCGTCGGTGCCGCTGGTGCCGGAGTCCTGGAGCTTGTCGATGACGATCCGCCGCCGCCCGCCGCTCTCGTCCAGGCCGACGGACGGCGACAGCGCGCCGATGGCCTCGGCCAGGCCGCGGCGGGCGAGCAGGTCGGCCTTGTGCCGGGAGTCCGCGGCCAGCCCGGGCAGGACCCGCTGCCAGGCGTCGGCGAAGAACGCCGACTCGCAGTCCTCCAGCATCCGGCGCACCAGCGCCCGGACGGCGGGCGGGTCGGCGAGCAGCCGGTCCGCGAAGGCCGCCTGCCGGGGGCCGCGGGCGAGGGCCAGCTCGCGGGCGCGCTCGTTGGCGGCGGGGTCGCTGAGCGGGGAGGCCGTCCGCCGGTTGAGCCGGGAGGAGCCGCAGGTGGTGATCAGGGCCGCGGTCACGTACAGCTCGTCGTCGACCCGGTCGACGGCGTCGAGCTCCTCGGCGAGGGTGGCGGCGGGCTGACCGGGCACCAGGAAGTCGGCCCGCGAGGACCGCCAGAGGAAGTCCGCCTCCAGCAGCCGCTCGGACAGCTCCGGCGGGATCGCCGTGGTGGTGGAGGCCGCCCAGCCCTGCAACGCCGGATGGTGCGCGGGCTCGGCGAGCACGTGCAGCATGGCGTTCAGCTCGGCGAGCGGCGAGGGCGCGAAGAGCAGGCGCTCCTCGGGCAGGCCGGTGATGTCGATGGTCACACTCACGATCAAATCCTGTCATCCCGCGGCGCCCCCTCCCACGCCGATTGACGCTAACCGTCAATCCACGCGACACGCGGCGCCACCTGGGCGGACCGTACCGGCCATGAGCCCGATCCAGGAGAAGTCCGGCCACGACACCGCCTCCGTCCCCACCAGCGAACCGCCCGCCCCGCCGACCGGCACCGGCCGGGGCGGCCCGTCCGCGCTGCTGGGCCTGCTGACCGCCGCCGGCGGCCCCCGGTACGCGGCGGCCGTCGCCGTCGACGCGGTGGGCGGCGGCATGCTGCGCCCGTTCCTGCTGCTGTACGGCGTCGGGATGCTCCACCTGCCCGCCGGGGCGGTCGGCCTGGCCCTGTCGGCCGGGATGGTCGCCGGGCTGGTGATGGTGCCGCTGACCGGCCGTTGGATCGACACCGGCGCCCGCACCCTGCCCGCCGCCGTCACCCTGCTGCTGCGGGCGGCGGGCGCACTGGTCCTGCTCGCCGCGGACGGGCTGCCGCTGTTCACCGCGGCGGCGGTGCTGTTCGGCATCGGCAGCCAGTCCTGGCCGACCACCCACACCGCCGTGGTGAGCACCCTGACCGAGGGCCGGCTGCGGGACGCGGCGCTGGCCGCCGGGCGCTCGCTGCGCAACGCGGGCATGGGCGCGGGCGCCCTGCTGGCGACGGTCGCGGTGGCCGGCGGGACGGACACCATCCGGGTGCTGGCCGGGCTGACCGGCACGGCCAGCCTGCTGGCCGCCGCCCTGGTGGCCTCGCTGCGGGTCCGGGCGCCGCAGACGGTGGCGGAGCGGGCCGGGGAGGCCGGGGACGGCGGTGAACCGCTGCGCCGGATCACCCTGTTGAGCCTGGCCAACCTGCCGTACGCGTTCTGCTTCGACGTGCTGGAGGTGGCGCTGCCCGCGCTGCTGGTGCTCCAGCTGCACGCCTCCGCGGCCTGGTCCTCGGGCGTGTTCGTGGGCAACACCGTGCTGGTGATCGCGCTGCAGCTGGCGCTGGTGCTGCGGTTGGCGAAGCACTCCCGGCAGTCGGTGCTGGCGGCCGCGGGGGCGACGCTGAGCCTGTCGTACCTGGGTTTCTGGGCGGCCGGGTCGCTGGGCGGGGTCCCGGGCACGGTGGGCATCGTGCTGGTGTCCGTGCTGTACACGCTCGGCGAGATCCTCTACACCGGCTCCGGTACGGCCCTGGTGGCGGCCATCGCGCCGCCGCACCTGCTGGGGCGGGCGCTGGCCCGCTGGGAGCTGTCGATGGGGGTCGGCCGGGCGGCGGCTCCGGCGGTGCTGACGGCGCTGCTGGCCGCGGGGCCGGGTCTGCTGTGGGGCGGGCTGGCGGTGACCACGGCGGTCGGGGCACTGGCGCTGCTGCGGCTGTCCCGTACGGAGGAGTAGCGCCCCGACCGTCGGTGGGATGATCATCCGCATGGTCCTGACCCCCTTCCAGCAGCAGCTCCGCGACCGGATCCTGGCTGCCGAGGTGATCCCCCCGCCGGCGCCGTGGCGGCAGGTCGGCCGGGGGATCGTCCCGGTCGGCGGGCTGCTCGGCATCGGCTTCGCCGTCCACCCCGACACCGGGCACGACCTGGTGCTGACCGTCTCCAGCAGCGGGCACGGCCTGTTCGACGCGGTGACGGGCGAGAAGCTGGAGCGCGAGTACGACCCGGAGGAGGACCCGGACGGCCCGGACCTCTCCTGCCCCGGCCTCGGCCCGGTCGCCAGCCTGCGGATCCCGGTGGCCGGCCTGTGGGGCGGCGGCCTGCACAGCGGGACGGACGACGGCTGGTCCGTCGACGTCCCGGCGCCCGAGTGGCCGCACCACCGCGTGCTGCTGGTCGGCGGCACGGCGCCCGAGCGGGGCGGGCAGCACGGGGAGACCTGGTGGCACGTCTTCCACTCCTCCTGGTCGACCTTCCGCACTGCCGGCTTCTCCCCCACCGGCCGCACCCTGGCCGTGGCCACCAGCAGCGACCTCACCCTCTGGACCAGGCACTGACGGCCGGGCACTGACGCCCGGGCGCCGACGTCCGGGCACGCCGGTGGGGGGGGGGGGCGCGGCCCGGGGCGCCCCCCCCCCCGGCGGATTAGGAGGGCGCGCACCGGGCGGGGGCGGGCGGGGGCGCCCCCCCCGCCCCGCGGCG
>NZ_JBHYGR010000010.1:88953-126971 GCF_042738155.1 Kitasatospora sp. NPDC059088
GGGGGCGGTCCCACCCCGCCCCCCACCCACCCCGCGCCCCCCCCGCGGGGGGGCCCCCCCCCCCCGCCCCCCCCCGCCGGCGGCCCCCCGCGGGGGCGGGCCCGCCCGCCGCGGCCGCCCCCCCCCACGTCGTCAGATCAGGCGCTCACGCGCGGGGCGGTCCGTCAGGCGCGCCCCCCGTGGACCTCGGGCACCGGGATGCGGTCGGCGTTCGGCCCCCACGGGTGGTCCGGCGGGTCGCACGGCTCGGGCGGGCACGGCTCCGGCGGGCAGGGCTCCGGCGGACACTTGCTGTCCGCGACCGTGATCTCCACGCACGGGCAGTCCTTGGTCAGTTCGACCGTGGACACCGCGTCCTGCGGCAGCTCGTACCCGGGGGGAGCGACGACCTCCTGCCAGTAGTACGTCCCCAGCGGGAGGTTGTCCGCCGAGCACACGCCGTTGACGTCGGTCGCGCACAGCGGGCCGACCGCCGTGTCCGGGTTGGCCCCGGTGGTCTGCAGGCCGGGCACGCCGTTGGTCTCCCGCCACAGCTGGAAGACGGCTCCGGCCAACGGCTTGCCCGTGTCGGCGTCCACCTTGGTGACGGTGGTCTTCCCGGTCTGCGCGGCCGTCTTCCGGTCCTTGACGGTGACCGGGACGTTCTGCCCGTTGGTGTCCAGCACCACCGTCGTCACCGGCTGCTGCGGCAGGTCGTACCCGGCCGGGGCGGCCGTCTCCTGCCAGTAGTACGTCCCCAGCGGCAGACCCGTCACCGAGCACACGCCGGTGTCGGACGTGACGCAGGGCGAACCGACGGCCGTGTCCGGGTTGGCCCCGGTGGTCTGCAGGCCCGGTACACCGTTGGTCTCCCGCCACAGCTGGAAGACCGCACCCGCCAACGGCTTACCCGTGTCGGCGTCCACCTTCGTCACCGAGGTCGAACCGGTCGGCGTGACCGTCTTGGAGTCCTTGACGGTCACCGGGACGTTCTGCCCGTTGGTGTCCAGCACCACCGTGGTCACCGGCTGCTGCGGCAGGTCGTACCCGGCCGGGGCGGCCGTCTCCTGCCAGTAGTACGTGCCCAGCGGCAGGCCGTCGGCCGAGCAGACGCCCGAGGCCGGGGTGGTGCAGGGCGAACCGACCGCCGTGTCCGGGTTCGCGCCGGTCGTCTGCAGGCCGGGCACACCGTTGGTCTCCCGCCACAACTGGAACACCGCACCCGCCAACGGCTGCGAGGTCGCCGAATCGACCTTCGTCACCGAGGTCGAACCGGTCGGGGCGACGGTCTTGGTGTCCTGGACGGTCACCGGGACGGTCTGCCCGTTGGCGTCCAGCACCACGGTGGTCACGCTCAGGTCGGGCAGCTCGTAGCCGTTGGGCGCGGAGACCTCCTGCCAGTAGTACGCGCCCAGGGGCAGGCCGTGCGCCGCGCAGACGCCGTCCGCCCCGGTGGTGCAGGGCGAGCCGACGGCCGTGTCCGGGTTGGCACCCGTGGTCTGCAGGCCGGGAACGCCGTTGGTCTCCCGCCACAGCTGGAAGACCGCACCGGCCAGCGGCTGCCCGGTGGCGGAGTCGACCTTGGTGACGGTCGTGGAGGCGGTCGGGGCCGCCGTCCTGGTGTCGGCCACCGTCACGCCGACGTTCTGCCCGTTGGTGTCGAGCACGACCTCGGTCACGTTCTGCTGCGGCAGGTCGTACCCGGCCGGGGCGGCCGTCTCCTGCCAGTAGTAGGTGCCCAGCGGCAGGCCGGTCGCCGAGCAGACGCCTGAGGCCGGGGTGGTGCAGGGCGAACCGACCGCCGTGTCCGGGTTCGCACCCGAAGTCTGCAGGCCGGGCACGCCGTTGGTCTCCCGCCACAACTGGAACACCGCACCCGCCAGCGGCTGGGAGGTCGCCGAATCGACCTTCGTCACGCTGGTCGACGCGGTCTCGACGACCGGGCTCTTGGTGTCGGCGACGGTCACCGGGACGGTCTGCCCGTTGGTGTTCAGCACCACCGTCGTCACCGGCTGCTGCGGCAGGTCGTAGCCGGGCGGGGCCGCCGTCTCCTGCCAGTAGTAGGTGCCCAGCGGCAGGTCACTGACGGAGCAGAGGCCGTCCGGACCGGTGGTGCACGGGGCACCGACCTTGGTGTCCGGGGTGGTGCCCGTGGTCTGCAGGCCGGCGACGCCGTTGGTCTCCCGCCACAACTGGAAGGTGGCACCCGCCAGCGGCTGCGAGGTCACCGAGTCGACCTTGGTCACGCTGGTCGACGCGGTCGAGATCGGTGGGCTGCCGCAGTCGGGCAGGTCGCCGTTGAAGGGGTAGGCGTGGAACTCGGTGCCGGTCATGCCGGAACCGGAGTTGTGCAGCAGCGAACCGGTGGTGAAGAAGCGCCCGTTCAGGCCAGGCAGGTTCATCGTGCTGGTGCTGGCCGGGTTGCCGACCAGCACGCTGCCCTGGAACTGCCCGGAGCCCGTGAGGGTGACGGTGCTCGCGGTCGGGAAGTTCCACAGCAGACGCGGGCGCAGCCGGTTCCACGGGTCGTTGTCGTCGAAGCTGCCGCTGAAGGTGTTGATGGTGCGGGCGCCGCCGGTGAGGTTGACCAGCACCGTGGCGTTCGCGGGGATGTTGGCGAAGGCGACGCCCTGGGCGCCGCCGCCGTTGCCGACCAGGTCGAAGTCGACGTTGAAGACCTGGAGCGCGGAGCTGCCGTCGCCGGTGAACAGGGTCTGGTAGCCCTGGTTGACGGCCGTCCCGGTGGCCGGTCGGGGCGTGCCGACCCCGGCGTAGCACTCGCTCGCCGACTGCAACTGGCCGCGCAGCGGCGTGTAGGCGGCGACGGCCTGGGCGTCCTGGACCGTCGTCCCGGTGATGGTGCCGGTGGCGGTGCCCGCGTAGCGGACCACGCCGCCGTCGGCCAGGAGCCGCTGGCCGGGGGCGACGGTGACGTTGCCGCCGGCGGTGAGGAAGTCCGCGCCGTCGGGCGGGGGCACCCGGGAGCCGACGCCGACGATGCCGATGTTGTACCCGGAGCTGGCGCCCGCGGCCTTGTTCTGGGAGAAGCTGCCGAGGGTCACCACGTGGCCCTCGGCCTCGGCGGCCGAGCCGCCGACGTTGAAGTCGCCGCCGACGAAGATGTTGATCCCGGCGTCGCGGCCCGCGAAGGGGCCGTTGTTGACCGGGGGGAAGGTGGCCGGGCAGTCCGCGCCCAGGCAGGGCCCGAGCCCGCCCGGCAGGCCGGCCGCCGAGGCCTGGGTGGGTGCGACGAGCGAGATGGCGAAGGGTACGAGCGTCAAGGCCAGGGCGGAACTCATCGCCTTGCCTAGTCGGCGTCTCCAGCCGGTGGTCGGGGCCGCCGGTCTCTGACTGGGCTTCACCTCGGTCCTCTCATGACGTGAACACGATGGGGCCCTGGCAGTCTCCTGGGGCGCGGCCGGGGCGACCGGCGACGCGCACGGGATGTCCTCCGAGCACCGCCCACAGAGCACCCGATCAGCGTTCCCGGCATGCGCGGGCCGGTTCCGGCAGGGATGCTGGCGACGAGGCGTGCCCGGCCCGAGGAGGGACCCAGAAGCATGAGTGCACTCGACTTCGAGATCATCGACGCCCCCGACAGCTCGCTCAACAAGACCGCCGTCCTGGTCACCGGACCGAACGACGCGCTGCTGGTGGACGCGGGGTTCACCCGCTCCGACGGGCGCCGGCTGGTCGAGCGGGTGCGCGCCAGCGGCAAGCGGCTGACCACCGTCTTCGTCAGCCACGGCGACCCGGACTTCTACTTCGGCGCCCAGGAGCTCCAGGACGCCTTCCCCGGGGCACGCTTCCTGGCCACCGCCTCGACCGTCCAGCACATCCAGGACACCTACGAGTCCAAGCTGCGCGCCTGGTCGCACCTGGGCCCCGAGCTGCCGACCCGGCTGGTCCGGCCGGAGGTGCTGACCGGGGACGAGATCGTCTTCGAGGGCCACCGGTTCGAACTGCGCGGCGCCGACTTCCACCTGCCCGACCGGCACTACCTGTGGCAGCACCACCACCGCGCGGTGCTCGGCGGGGTGCTGCTCTTCGAGGGCCTGCACGTGTGGACGGCCGACACCCCGACCGCGGCCCAACGGGCCGCCTGGATCGACCTGTTGGACGGCATGGAGGCCCTCCACCCGACCTGGCTGGCGGCCGGCCACCGGGTCGCCGACGCGCCCACCGACCTCAACGCCCTCGACCACACCCGCGCCTACCTGCGGGCCTTCGAGACCGAGTTGGGCCGGGCCGCGGACGCCGCCGCCGCGAAGGAGGCGCTGGAGCGGCGCTTCCCGGACCTCGGGCTGCGGATCGCCGTCGACATCGGCACCAAGGTCGCCATGGGCGAGATGGCGTGGGGTTGAGCGCGCGATGATCGAGATCCCCAGGGACGTCGCCGGCTTCGCCGAGTCCGCCGCCCCCGCCGACGTGGTGCGCCGCCAGTACCTGGCCTCCGCCCGGGGCGACCTGGCCGCCCTGCGCAGCACCCTCGCCGACGACGTCGAGTGGACCGAGATGGCCGGCTTCCCGCTGGCCGGCACCTACCGCACCCCGAAGGGCGTCACCGCCAATGTGATGGAGCGGCTGGCCGCCGAGTGGGACAACTGGACGGCCCACGACGACCTGTACGTGGTGGACGGCGAGAACGTGGTGGTCCTGGCCCGCTACACGGCCGTCCACAAGGCCACCGGACGGCCGCTCGCGGTACGGGTCGCCCACCACTTCGTGGTGCGCGGCGGCCGGATCGTCCGCTTCGAGCAGTTCACCGACACCGCGCTGGTCAGGGACGCGACGACGCCGTGAGGCCCGTCGTCGAACTCCCCCCGTTCACCCGTACGGGCGAGCGCGGCGCGGCACGCCCGGCGCGGTCTCGACACACCACCCGTTCGGCGGCAGGCTGACCCCGGATCGTCCACGGAGAGCAAGGAGTCGGGCATGGCGGGCAGCGAACGGCCGATCGTGATCGTCGGGGCCTCCCTGGGCGGCGCCAAGGCGGCCGAGGCCCTGCGCGGGGCCGGGTACCGGGGCGGCATCGTGCTGATCGGCGAGGAGCACGAGCGCCCGTACGAGCGCCCGCCGCTCTCCAAGGGCTACCTGCTCGGCAAGGAGGCCCGGGAGAAGCTCCACGTCCACCCGCCGCAGTGGTACGCCGAGCACGACGTCACGCTGCGGCTCGGCACCCCGGTCGTCGCGATCGACCCGGCCGCCCGCACCGTGACCCTCGCCGACGACGGCGAGATCGGCTACCACAAGCTGCTGCTGACCACCGGCTCGGCGCCGCGCCGGCTGCCGGTGCCCGGCGCGGACCAGGACGGCGTGCTCTACCTGCGCCGGGTCGAGGACAGCGACCGGATCAAGGCCGTGCTGCGGCCGGGCGCCCGGATCACGGTGGTCGGCGCCGGCTGGATCGGCCTGGAGGTGGCGGCCGCGGCCCGCGCGGCGGGTGCCGAGGTCACCGTCCTGGAGTCGCTGGAGCTGCCGCTGCTGCGGGTGCTCGGCCGCGAGGTCGCCCAGGTCTTCGCCGACCTGCACCGCGACCACGGCGTGGACCTGCGCTTCGGCGTGCAGGTCGCCGAACTCACCGGCGCCGACGGCACGGTGAGCGGCGTGAAGCTCGCCGACGGCACCGAGCTGGCGGCCGACGCGGTGGTGGTCGGCATCGGCATCTCCCCCGCCACCGCACTGGCCGAGGCCGCCGGCCTGGAGGTGGACAACGGCATCAAGACCGACCAGCACCTGCGCACCTCCGACCCGGACGTCTACGCGGCCGGCGACGTCGCCAACGCCTACCACCCGCTGTTCGACCGGCACCTGCGGGTCGAACACTGGGCCAACGCCCTCAACCAGCCGCAGACCGCCGCCCGGGCCCTGCTGGGGCAGCCGGACGCCGTCTACGACCGGGTCCCGTACTTCTTCTCGGACCAGTACGACCTGGGCCTGGAGTACGTCGGCTACGCCGAGCCCGGCGGCTACGACCGGGTGGTCTTCCGGGGCGACGTCGCCGGGCGGGAGTTCATCGCCTTCTGGCTCTCCGGGGGCCGGGTGCTCGCCGGGATGAACGTCAACGTCTGGGACGTGGTGGACCCGGTCCGCGAACTGATCGTCTCCAGGCGCGAAGTGGACGCCGACCGCCTGGCAGACCCGACCGTCCCCCTCACCGACGTCTAGGCCGCGGGGCGACGGGGTACGGGCTTGCCGTCGCCGGCCACGGCCGTCGAGTGTTGCAGGGAGTGCAGGATCGCGAGGCCCTGGCTGACGATGCCGGCCGCCATCTGGTTGACGCCGTCGCTGCCGTTGAGGACGGTGAGTTCGGCTCCGGACATGCCCCGGGCGGCCGCGTCCGCGAGGGCCGGAAGGTTCTCCACGATCCGGTTGGCGGCGATGAGTTCCTGGTTGCCGCCGCGCAGGGAGTCCGCCCGGGCCGTGTTGGCGTCCGCCTGGGCCTGGGCAAGCGCCCGCTCACTGTAGGCGTTGCCGTCCGCCTCGAACTTCACCCGGTCACGGGCGGCTTCGGCCAGCGTCCGCTGCCGGTACGCCTCCGCGTCCGCCGGGCGCCGCACCTCCGCCTCCAACTGCTGCGCCGCCAGCCCGGCCCGACGCTGGGCGAGGGCGGTCTGCTCCTCGATGACGTCCTGGGAGGCCCGGGCCTCGGCGAGCGGGCCCGCCTGGGCGGCGCGGGCCCTGGACTGCTCCGTCTCGGCGAGGAAGCCGGCCCGCTTGATCGCGGTGTCGCGCTCGTACTCGGCCTTGAGGGCGGCCGCCTGCTGCTCCCGTTCGGTGGCCTCCTGGTCGGCCTTGGCCTGGGCGATCCGGGCCTGGCTGGCGACCGCCGCCACGTGCGGCGCGGCCAGGTTGTCGATGTAGCCGGTCGAGTCCTCGATCTCCTGGATCTGCAGCGCGTCGACCACGATGCCCAGCTTCTCCATCTCGCCGTGGCTGCCCGCCATCACCTCCTGGGCGACCCTGCTGCGCTCCCGGATGATCTGCTCCACGGTCAGCCCGCCGATGATCGACCGCAGGTGGCCGGCGAAGATCCGGCCGACGAGCTCCTCCATCTGGTCCTGTTCGGAGAGGAAGCGGCGGGCGGCGTTGGCGATCGACACGGCGTCGTCGCCGACCTTGAAGACGCAGACCGCACGCACGGTGAGCCGGATCCCCTGCTGGGTGACGCAGTCCTCGGCGATCTCCGCCTCCCGGAGGGCCAGCGAGAGCATCCGGACCTTCTGCTTGACCGGCAGGACCAGGCTGCCGTGGCCGGTGACGATGCGGAACTGGGTGTCCTGCGCCTGGTGCTTGGAACCGGAGATGAGCATCGCCTCGTTGGGCGCGGGAACGTGCCAGAAGAACATGATCGACCACCTGACCTGTTGGGCCACCTGACCTGCGGGATTGCGACGCGCGCCTCAAGGGCCGTCCTAGGACGGCAGGAGCTCGACGATCACCGAGCGGGCCGAGAGCGCGTCCACCACGACCACCCGGACGTCCCGGCCGACCGGCTCCGAGCACCAGGCCGCGAACACCTCCGAACCGCCCCTCAGGGCCACCAGCACTTCGCCCGGACCGTCCAGCGGAATGGGCACCGTCACCTTGCCGACGGCCCCGACCGGGCTCTGCCGGGCGTCATCGGCCGGGAACGTACGCGCATGCGCCACCGGCGCCTCCGGTCATCAGGTCCGCCGCACCCGGGCCGTGCACAGCCGCCCGGCGGCCGAGCACCCTGAGAAGCCCGGGCCGCCGACCGTGTCACGCACCGGGAACACCTGCGGCATCCGCCGACGGCAGTGATGCCTCGACGCCTTCCACGGTACTCCGGCCGCAGGCCCGCAGTGGACTGAACCATTCCTGGGGGTCAGGACCGCCCGCCCTCGGCGATACTGGGAGTTCGGGGAGTCTCGGGGCTGGCATTCGGGCTGGTATTTGGGCTGGGAGGCGTGCGGTGGGCGGGACGGCCGGGTTCGCCGTGGTGGTGTTCGGGGCGCTGGGCGGCGTGGTCGCCTACCTCGCCGGAGTGGTCGGGCTGCGCGAACTGCGTCGGCTGCGCCGGGTCGGGGTGCCGGTCCCGGCCCTGGTACGGTCCCGCGTCGCGACGCCGGAGGACCGGGCGCTGCCGCCGCGGCCGCTGCTCCAGTTCGAGACCGCGGACGGCCGGGTGGTCGAGGTGTTTTCCCCCGTCCCGTCCACCGCCCGCCACCCCCTGCCCGACGGCGGCTACATTCCGGTGCGCTACGACCCGGCGGACCCCCGGCAGGTCCTGGTGGACGGGCGGGAGCGGGTACGGCTGGAGTACGGCTTCGTCGCGCTGGGCCTGCTGATGGTGCTGGCCTCGATCACCCTCGGTGCCGCTGTGCTCTGAGCTCGGTCACCGCGCCCACGACCGGATGACAGCTCCCCGTCTGGCCTGCCGCGCCCGCTCCGCCCGGAGCGCGCGTCGCCTCGCGCGCAGCCGACGCGAAACCGGCCGCTGGCTGATGTGGACGAACCACCAGTCGCCCGGCTGGTAGCGGAGAAAGATCCACACCCGGTAGATCCGCCCACCGAGGCGGGATTCGATGAAGTCGTCCATGTCAGCCTGCTTTCGCCCAGGTTGGCCACGCCCCGGGACCGTGCAAGCGGTCGCCGAGATCTCTCACCTCCATGGTTGCGCAAGGATCGCTATCCTTGACTGTGCGTCATGTTTCGTATGTTGTTTGGGAACAACGGGAGTACGTCAGATGGCAGCTCGAACACGAGAACTCGATCCGCTGAGTTCGGCACGCCACTTGTACGGGCAGGAGCTGAAACGCCATCGGGCGAACGCGGGGATGTCCCTGGACCGGCTCTCCGAGATCGTCAACTACAGCAAGACGCATCTTCACGGCGTCGAAAATGCGGAGCGCCTCCCGCTCCCTCCTCTGTCCAGCAAACTCGATGCCGCATTCGGTACGGGCGAACTGTTCGAAGGCCTCTGGGAGATCATTCGACGGGAACAGTTTCCCGACCGGTACCGCCGATACATGGACCTCGAAGCACAGGCCAGCCTGATCCAGGTCTATTGCGCGCAGATCGTCCTGGGACTCGTGCAAACCGAGGACTACGCCCGCGCCGTACTGCGCGCAGGCAGACCGTGGGACACGAATGAACGCGTCGAGGAGCAACTGGCCGCCCGACTGGAACGCCAGAAGATCCTTGGCCGGCCCACTCCACCCCACCTCTGGCTGATCCTCGACGAAGCCGTCCTGCGACGCCCCGTGGGTGGTCCGGCTGTCATGACGGAACAGCTGCGCCGTCTCCTGACAGCCGCACAACAGCCCAACGTCGTGGTTCAAGTGCTGCCATTCACGTCCGGGGCGCATCCGGCAATGGGTGGATCGCTGACGATACTCACGCTTCCCGGCGGAGCCGAGAGTGCCTACATGGAAGGCAGTCACACGGGACAACTTGAGGAGGACGCGGAGGCCGTCAGAGGGTTCCGCCTGTCCTACGATCTGCTCAAGGCTTCGGCCTTGCCGCCGGACGAGTCAGCGGTTGTGATCCAGACAGTGATGGAGGACTTCGCACGATGCGCGACCCCGACCTGAGCGCCGCCACCTGGCGCAAGAGCACCCACAGCAACGGCGATGGAGGACAGTGCATCGAGGTCGCCGACGGCTTCCACGGCGTCCCCGTCCGTGACTCGAAGGATCCGAACGGGCCCTCGCTTCGCTTCTCCGCCGACGCCTGGGCGGCGTTCGTTTCCGGGATCAAGGCGGGCGACTTCTGACGCAGTTCAGCCGGGCCGCCCCACCGCGCGGCGGGGCGGCCCGGAGTCACTGTCCGCTGACCTCGCCGGGCTCCCCGTCCAGCGAGAGCAGCATCAGCGACGGGCTCACCGGGTCGGCCGAAACGGCTGACAGCCACCACATGCACACGACACGATGATCGCCCGTAGCCACGCACGATTGCCGAGTTCATAGGGAGCTTCGTGGAACCCCTACAGTTCATCGGGATCATCTCCAACACGCCAGAGGTCGACTCGCCGACGATCTGGCGCGACCCGGAGAACGGCGACCTCCTCATCCAGTCGTACAAGGCCAGCGACAAGGACTTGAGGCGCTGCAAGGAGGTCGGTTCGATTCCCGGGCACTCGACTGACGTGCCTGAGCACGAGACCGTGATCCGCCTCCCGGAAGAAATGATCAAGTACGTCGTGGACCTCGCCGCACGGCTGGCGACTCAAGAGAACGAGAAGGAATAGCGTGGCCAACCCGATCGCCTCGGCCATGGCCGAGGCCAAGTTCTCCGCCGTGCACCTGGAGATGCGTGACAGCTACACGCCGAACGACCCACAGTTCCGGCGCTATCGGGAGGGTCTTCGCTACGGCCCGGACGACCGCCCGGAGTGGTTCCAGAACTGGACCGCCTTCGCCGGGGAGGTGATCAACCGTGGCATCGTCATGCGTCGGGCCCGGATCGTCTCCGAGCCGGTCACGGAGTACATCCGCTACGAGCACCACGTGACATTCCTGAACCTGGCCATCGGTGAGCAGGTCCGCTGGCTTCCGCGCCGGTTGGCGGCAGACATCGCTCTGCCCGGAACCGACCTGTGGATGTTCGACGACTCCAAGATCATGTTCACCTTCTTCTCCGGCGACGGAGATGTGGTGGACCGGGAGTGGACGACCAAGCCTGACGTCGTTCGGCTCGTGAAGAATGCCTTCGAGACCGTGTGGCAAAGGGCGACTCCGCACGAAGAGTACGTGCTCAAGTAACCAAAAGAGATGCGTACTTCTCGCTCATCGAGCGTTCAGCAGGCCCGGAAGGCGCTAGCAGATCGGCTACGCGAAATCCGTCAGGATGCACACCTGACCGGGCCTGCGCTCGCTCTCCTCTGCGGGTGGAGCAAGTCAAAGTGCTCCCGCATCGAGAACGCCATCACTGCGCCCTCCGAGAAGGACATCCGGGACTGGTGCCATGCCTGCAACGCTGACGGCCAGGCCGAAGACCTGGCGGCCAGTCTTCGCACCGTCGAAACCATGTTCACCGAGTGGCGGCGGATGGAGCGCAGCGGGCTCAAGCGCGCCCAGGAGATGGTTCTGCCCCTGTACGAGCGAACGACCCGGTTCCGGGCATACACACCCGGCATCCTTCACGGTCTACTCCAGACCCGGGACTACACCCGTTCGGTACTACAAGCCACCCAACGTCGTCGTGTTGCCGTGAACGATGTGGAAGAGGCAGTCCAGGTCCGCATGGAACGGCAGGCGATCCTGAGAGACCACGGGAGGACGTTCGCCTTCATCATCGAAGAGGCGTGCCTGCACCACGGTCTTGGCGGGCCGGAGGTAGCGGCCGGCCAACTCGCCCACCTGAACATCGTCGCGTCCTTGGCGAACGTGAGCCTGGGGATCGTTCCGAGGGGATTGTTGCGCCACTCGATGCAGGTCGAAGCGTTCTCGATCTACGACTCGGCGCAGGTAAACGTCGAGCTTGTCTCCGGGTACCTCCAGATCACGCAGCCTTCGGAAGTGGGCATGTACGTCAGCCGGTTCGGGGAACTGTCCACGGATGCCGTGCATGGCGCTGCCGCTCGCGCCCTGATCTCAGGGGCGCTTGACTCTCTCGGGTGACTGCTGTGCAACTGCGTGCAACTTCGTTGGGCGTCGCTGGCCGCTCCTCGTACGGTCCATCCCACGCCCCCATGCGCGAAGGAGAGGGAACCGACGATGAGTGCCACAGCGAAGCGCGACATCCCGAAGCGTGTTCAGAGGTGTCTCGCCGAGGACGACGACGGCCCGCTCGTGGCCGAGCCGGTGTCGGCGCCGACGACCAGGCCGCCGAAGTTCCACGGCGTGGTCTACCTGGCCAAGCCGGGAATGGCGTTCCCCGAGCGGGAGATGCGCGACTGCGAGAGGTACGCGGACACCTTCGGCTGGGGCATCACGCTCACCATCGTGGACGAGCACGCGAACGACAAGGGCCCCGACGAGCGGCCCTTGCTCAAGGCCGCGTTGCAGAACCTCAAGGACCGGAAGGCCGGCGCGATCCTCGTCCCGAGCCAGGCGACGATCACCCCCATCGGCGGCGAGTACGACGAGTTCGCCCGGGCGGTTGAAAAGGCCGGCGGGTTCATCCAGGTGGCGGCCCGGAAGTGAGCCGGTACACCATCGTCCCCGCCGACTCCCCGGCCGGCACCAGCTTCCCCGTCTGGGCCGTCCACGACCACAGGACCAATCGCCTGGTGCAAGCCCTCCCGCCCCGTCCCGAGCCGCTGCACTTCTACTCGCACGACTCGGCGCGGATCTGGACCCAGAAGAACGACGTCGAGGGGGAAGCCGCCTGATGTTTCCCATCCCGGTGAACATCCCACCATCGCACTGCAAGGAGGCCTCGTGACCATCAGGTGATCTTCAAGACGCTGCGGTGGACTCCGTACGATCGCGACGGCATTCAGCACACCGGATGGGCGGAGCCAGCTTCCGCAGCCGAGCTTGACGAGAGCGTGCGGGTGACGCCGCACCTCTTCCAGGCCCGCATCGACAAGGCCTCCGACATTCGCGTGCTGGTCGTCGGTCGGCGCACGTTCGCCGTCCGGATCGACTGTGACCTCCTGGACTGGCGCAGGGACTACTCCGCCCTCTCGTACACGGTGGTGGACCTGCCCGGCCGCCTGGACAAGGCACTTCACGACCTCCTGAACCAACTCGGTCTCGTCTCCGGGTCGTTCGACCTCGCTGTCGACCGAGCCGGCGACTACTGGTGGCTGGAGCTGAATCCCAACGGCCAATGGGGCTGGCTGGAGCAGAAGACCGGCCTGGAGATGTCCGCCGCATTCGCTGATCTGCTGACACGAGGAGAGACAGCATGACCGGAACCGCGCCCCATCGGCGCGCCCTCGCCGACCGGCTTGAGAAGGCGGGCGTCCTGCGGACTCCGGAGTGGCGCGCCGCCGTCGAGGCGATCCCGCGCGAGGAGTTCCTCACCCCCGGGGTCTTCCTTCCCGGCGACGGCGGCCGGTGGCGACCCGCCACCGCAGCGGGTACCGCGCCGACCGCCTGGGTGGAGATCGCCTACAGCGACGAGTCGTTGACCACCCAGCTCGACGGGCACCTGACCGCCGAACAGGCCAGGGGGCTCGTGACGGGCTCGCCCACGTCCTCGTCCACCATGCCCGCCACTGTGGTCGGCATGATCGAGCACCTGGACGTCACGGCCGGGCACCAGGTGCTGGAGATCGGCACCGGCACGGGATACTCCTCCGCGCTGATGTGCCACCGCCTGGGCGAGGACAACGTCACAACGGTCGAGGTGGATCCGGACGTCGCGGCCCGCGCCGATGCGGCGCTGGAAACGGTCGGCTTCTCGACCTGGACCGTCGTCGGGGACGGGCTCCTCGGGCATCCTCGCCGCGCTCCCTATGACCGCGTGATCGCCACCTGCGCCGTCGACCGCATCCCGTACACCTGGATTCGCCAGACCAGGCCGGGCGGGATCGTCCTGGCGACGGTCGGCTCCTGGGGGTACGGGACCGGCCTGGCGAAGGTCGTGGTCAACGGCGACGGAACCGCTGAGGGCCGGATCGTCGACCGCTCCTCGTTCATGCAGGCGCGATCGCAGGCCGCCGCGCCGATCGCCGGTGACCTGTCCGCCCGCACCGCCTTTCCCGAGAGCGAGCGGCCTGTGCGCGTTCCACCGACCGTCCTGAGCGAGTGGATGCCGGCGTTCCTCGCCCAACTCGCCGCGCCCGGCGCTCAGTTCGTCCGGGCCACGGCGGACGATGGCACGCAGCTCCGCTACCTCTTCGACCCGGGGCACGAGTCCTTCGCGGAGTTCGTCCGCGAAGGCGGGGCGTGGACGGTGCGCCAGGGTGGTCCCGTCGCCCTGTGGGACGTCGTCGAGCGGGCTCTTCTCGCCTGGCGGGGCGCCGGTGGTCCGGACATCACCGCCGTACGGATCCACATCACCAGCAGGGCACACCGTTACTGGATCGGCGACGACGGCGCCCTCCGGTGGGAGCACCGCCTCGACCGCCCCGCTTGAGCCTGGGCGCGGGCCCGGCGGGCCCCGCGGGCCCGGTGTTCTCAGGCCGTCGCGGCGGTCGCGGCGGTGGTCGCGGCGATCACGGCGGCCATCATGAGCTGCATGTTCTTGATCGCCTCGCGGACGGAGTCGCCCGCCCAGTCGCCCGCGGCGATCTCGGCGAAGCGCGGCTCGACCTGCTTGCGCGGCAGGTCGGGGAAGGCCAGCCGGTGCAGCTTGGCCGAGTGCAGCAGGGCGATCAGGGCGGCGGTGCGCAGCTCCGGTTCGGCGCCGTCCAGGACGACGGCGGTCAGGCGCTCGCGCAGGGCGCGCTCCACGCTGCCGTCGGCCTCCGGGTAGTGCCGGACGGGGAAGATGCCGAGGACGCGGTGCCGCTCCTCGGTGACCAGGCCGCGCTCGCAGAGGCGCAGTTCGGTGTCCCGGAGCACGGTGGAGCGGTCCTTGGTGAGCCAGTCCGCGGCCTTGGCCTTGCCCGGTCGCTTGGTGCCGACCCACTCGTCGAGGCGCTCCAGTCGGCCGTCCAGCAGCGGGTCACCGGTCGGGGTGCGGTCGACCACGGCGAGCCGGCCGTCGGCCACGTCGACCCGCCCGGCCAGCACCAGTTCGGCCAACAGGCCGCCCGCGGCGGCCCAGGCGGTGTTCACGCTCTCCTTCGGGGCTCCGGTCCGGTCGTCCAGCGAGAGCAGCACCAGTTCCTCGGCGAGGGTGACGTGCATCGGGGGTCCTTCCTCTGTCATCGCCCGTCGGCCCTCAGCGGCGCGGAGCGGCTCTCATGATCGCAGGGCCTCGACCAGGCGCCGGGCCCGGGTGTCCTCCGCCAGCAGCACCCTCAGCAGCGGCTCGGCGCCGCCGTCCGCCGCGCCGCCGGACAGGTAGGCCTCGACCGAGCGCGGGTCGGCGGGGAGCGTCACCTGTCCGGCGTCGAGGGCGGCGTGGGCCCGGGCGTAGTCGAGGCCGAGCCCGGCGAGCAGCTCACCGGCGTTCGCCTCGGGCGCCAACTCCGGCTCTTTCCCGGCCACTTCGTGGAGCGCGAGGAGGGCCAGCAGGACGTGCTCGGTGCCGGGTGTGCGGCGGCCGAGGCGCTCGGCCTGGGCGTCCGCCTCCAGCCGGATCCAGGCCGAGCGCCCGGCGGATCCCGGCGGCAGCAGTCGCTTCCAGCGCGGGGCCCGGTGGGCGCGGCGGGCGAGCAGCGCCTCCCGGGTGGGGCGGAGCAGGGCGGCGGAAGCGCCGTCCGGCCCGTCGGCGCCGGTCCCGCCCTGCGGCTGCCGTTTCGACTCCAGCTCGGACGTCTCCATCGAACCCCTCCCACGGATGCGGCTTTGCCTGAACGATACGCCTACTTTGCTTGTTCTTTGCTATTTTCCGCACGTCAAGAAGGCGTCAGGATCGACCCGGCACGGAGCAGTGCACCGCCGCACCGAAGGCGATCTTCCCCGCCCGATCGAAAGTCATTCCTATGATCGTCATACCCTGCCCGGTGCACCGGCAGACGGAAGGCCCGGGTGCGCCGCGTTGTTGCTACCGGGTGGACCCGGACCTCCGGAAGGGGTGAACTCCCTTGACCGACACCATCCCCGGCCCCGAGCGCGCGCCCGGGGCGGAATCGCCGTTGGACGCCTACTCCCGGATCGTCACGTCCGTGGCCGCCGCCATGACGCCGAGGCCCTCGCCGACCCCGGCGCCGTCATGGCCTGCTTCATCGCCGACCAGCTCCCCGTCCTCAGCACCCTGGCCCGCGAGTTCGCCGTCTGCGACCGCTGGTTCTCCGCCCTGCCCGGGCCGACCTGGCCCAACCGCTTCTTCCTGCACGCGGCGAGCTCCGCCGGCCTCGACCACAGCCCCGACCCGGTCGACACCGTCCGGTCGAAGCTGAGCGGCTACACCTTCGAACACGGGACGCTCTACGAGGCCCTGGACGGCAAGGGCCTCCCGTGGCGCGTCTACGCCGGCGACGCGCTCCCCCAGGTCAGCGCGCTCGCCGGGATGGACCTGCCGACGACGGTGGAGCACTACCACCACCTCGACGACCTGGCGGAGCACCTCCAGGACCCCGCGTACCCGGCCGCCTACACCTTCATCGAGCCGAACTACGGCCACGTCCTCACCCACGGCGGCGACTTCCGCTGCGGCAACAGCCAGCACCCGCTCGACGACGTGACCGACGGCGAGGCGCTGATCAAGTCCGTCTACGAGGGGCTGCGGCGCTCGCCGCTCTGGGAGTCCAGCCTGCTCGTCATCACCTACGACGAGCACGGCGGCTTCTACGACCACGTGCCGCCGCCCGCGGCCGTCCCGCCGGGCGACCGCACCGACCCGGAACACAGCGCCCACGGCTTCCGCTTCGACCGGCTCGGCGTCCGGGTGCCCACCGTCGTCGTCTCCCCGTGGATCCCGGCCGCCGCGCCCGCCGGCACGGACAGCAGCACGGACGGCGGCACGGGCAGTGGCACGGACGGCGGCACGGACGGGCGGAACTGCAACCTGATCGACCACACCCAGTACGACCACGGCTCGCTGCTCGCCACCGTCGAGCGACTGTTCGGACTGGCCCCGCTCACCGACCGCGACGCCCGGGCGAACGACTTCCTCCACCTGCTCTCCGCCGACGCCCCGCGCGAGGCGCCCCGCACCCTGCCCGACCCGGCCGAGTCGGGCGTCTCCTGGAAGGCGGAGGCTGCCGGGCCGGCCGATCCCGGCCGGCCCGTCACGGCGACGCTGCGCGGGTTCGTCGAGACGGCCGCGATCCAGGAGGCGCGCCTGCACCCGCAGGAACACGACCGGATCCGCCAGCGGGCCGCCGGGATCGCCACGGTGGCCGACGCCGAGCAGTACCTCTCGGACATCACCGCACAACTCGGTCGGGCCGGGCTGCGCATCGCCCGGCCACCGCAGGGCTGACCTAGACGCGCGGCGCGCGGCGCATCGTCCACAGGGGCGGGCCGTCGGCCGGCAGCCGGACCTCCTCCAGCACCTCGAAGCCGAAGTGCCGGTAGACGGCGAGGTTCTCCCGCTTCGAGGACTCCAGGTGGACCGGCAGCCCTGCCGCGTCCGCCCGGGCCAGACCGGCGCGGAGCAGTTCGGCGCCCCGGCCCCGGCCCTGGGCGGCGGGGTCCGTGCCGAGCACCGCCAGGTACCAGTGGGCCTCCTGGGGCGCGTTCGCGGCGGCCGCCTCGACGCAGTCCCGGAACCAGTCGGCCCGGTCGCCGAGCAGGGCGGCCAGCGCGCGGACCGTCCCCTCGTCCGGCACGGCCTTCTCCTGCGCCTCCGGCGCGACCCAGAACGCGGCCGCCTGCCCGGTGCGCTCGCACACCCCGTACGGCAGGTACTGCCGGGTGAGCAGCGTGGTGAAGTAGCCGGCCAGTGCGGCCGGGCGGGTGGCCTCCTCGGGGAAGAACCAGCGCATCATCGGGTCGTCGCCGAAGGCCCGGGCCAGCAGCCGGGCCGTCGCCCCGACGTCCTCGCCCGTCACGCTCCTCGGCCGGTCCGCGTTCGTCATCCGCATACGGACATCCTCCGCGTCCTTGCCCCCGGCCACCAGGGTGGGGGCACCAACTCGGCCACGGCGCGCAGCACATGACGGAACGGGAGCGGTGCGCGGGAGGGGCGGTGGAGTGGCCGCTGCGGGCGGCGGGCCCGCGGTCCGAACGTCGGCCACTCCACCGCGGGGCACCGGGGCGCCCCGTCCTTCACCTGTCCTCCACCGGTCGCCGCGGGCTCCGGAGTACCGGCCGGGGCCCGGGGGTTCGGCGGCAGCCCGGCCCCGGGGAGGGGGTGGGCCGTCCACGGGGCGCCTCAGACCGCACGGTCCGGGCGCAGCAGTGCCACCCGGACCCTGCGGCGGGGCAGCGCCGCAGGCAGCGGGAGCAGCAGGGCCGCGGCGGTGAACGCCGCGTAGTGCCAGGTCTCGGGCCAGGTGCCGGACCAGCCGAGCTCGCCGTGCCGGTGCTCGGCGAAGGCGTTGCAGCACAGCCAGGCGGCCAGGCCGACCAGCGGCGCGGCCCACGGGCTGGAGAAGTGTCCGACCAGGACGCACAGCGCCAGGTAGGCGGCGAGCGCGGGCGTTCCGGAGTGCAGGGCGCCGGCCCGGCCGAGGGCGAGCGCGAGCAGCCCGCCGCCGAGCAGGGCGGTGGTGCCGGAGGTGCCGGGCGGGAGCCGGTCCAGCACCGGCCGGTAGCGGCTGCCGCCGGGGCGCGCCGAGTACATCCGCACCCGTCACCGGCCCTTCGCCGCGAGCAGTTCGGGCGCCGGGGCGACCGGCAGGTGCCAGCGGGTGCGGCGGTGGAGCGCCTCCAGGTCGTGCAGCAGCTCGGGCACCGGGACGACGAGGACGGGGCAGCCGGCCCGGCGGGCGCAGTACGCGGACACCGACCGCCGCAGCCGGCGGCGCAGCGGGCCGCCGCTGCGGCCGAGCACCAGCAGGTCGTCCGGCCGGTCGGCGACGTGCGCCAGGGCGGGGCCGCTCTCGCCGCGGATCACCACGGGCTGCATCGGCACGTCGGGGCCGTCCGCGCCGAAGGCCGCCTCCAGGGCTTCGTCCAGGCGCCGCTCGGCGGCCTCCCGTACGGCGGCGAGCAGCTGCGGGCAGGGCGAGCGGCGGTAGCCGTGTTCGCCGCCCGGCGGCTCCCAGGCGAGCACCGGCCACAGCACCGCACCGCGGTCGCGGGCCTCGGCCAGGCCGCGGTGGAGCGCGGCCAGACTGCCCAGTGACCCGCTGACCCCGACCACCACCCTGGGTGCCGTGCCGTCCTGGTGCCGTCCGTCGCCGTGCATGATCCGTCCTCGTGTGGTTCGGTCCTCCGTCGCTCCCCACCCAATCGCCTCCCGGCCGCCCGCTCGGCGCTCGTTGACGCCTCCCTGACGCCTCGGACGGCGTTCCGTACGCACTCCATACACGGATCGGCGCTCCCCGCCACACGGATCGGCGCTCCCCACCGTCCGGTGCGCCCTCCGGGGGCAACCCGGCCCTTCCCGGCGAGGCGCGCCGCTCGAACGGTTATGCATCCGGCATGAAAATCACTCTTCGCGCCGCTCTCGGCCTCCCGCTGATGACCGCCGCCGCCCTGGCCCTGACCGCCGTTCCGGCCGCCGCCGCCACCGGGGACCTGGCCATCAACGGCACCACCCAGACCGATCCCTCCGGCTGCTACGCCTTGGACGAGGGCGGCAGCATCATCGACAACCTCACCGACCGGGCGGTGGAGATCCACTCCGGCGCGGACTGCGGCGGGGAGGTCCTCGACACCGTCGCGGCCGGCGACGACACCCGGGTCACCGGCGCGCAGAGCCTCTACGTCCCCTGAACCGTCCGTCCCTGCGCGGCCGGTGGCACCATGACCGAATGGTGCTATCGTCACTAGCACCATGTTGCTGAAGCTGGACCTTGGCGACGCCCGCCCCCTGCACGAGCAGGTGGCGGGCGCGATCAGACGGGCCGTCGCGGAGGGCGAGTGCGCCCCCGGCGACAAGCTGCCGCCCGCCCGGGAGCTGTCCCGGGCCCTCGGCGTGAACACCAACACCGTGCTGCGCGGGCTGCGCGCCCTGCGCGACGAGGGGGTGCTGGAGTTCCGCCGGGGCCGGGGCATCACGGTCGCCACCGATGCCGACACCCGTAGCGAACTGGTCGAGCGGGTACGGCAGTTGGTCGCGGACGCGGCCGAGGCCGGCTACAGCAGGAACGATCTCGTGGATCTGATCAGGGGGATGTCGTGAAGGACGAAGCAGCCGCCGGGGAACCCGCCCCGGACCGGCCGGTGCGCCGGACGGCGCTGTGGGGGGCCGGGGTCTGGATCCTCGGCGTGACGGCTCTGCTGGTGGCACTGCCGCTGACCGCCCGGGACCGGCTGCCGGAGCAGGTGGCCACGCACTGGAGCGGCAGCCGGCCGGACGGCTCGATGCCGCTGACGGCCGCGGCACTGTTCCCGGCCGTCGTCTGGCTGCTGGTCGCGGCCGGTCTGGCCACCGCGCTGCGCTTCCGGCCCGGCCCCGCCCGCGGCGCCGCCGCTCCGGTGCTGGCCGCCACCGGGGTGCTGCTGAGCGGGGCGCAGGCCTCCGTCGTGCGCGCCAACCTGGACCGGGCCCGCTGGCAGGACGCCGCGCCGATGGGCATCGAGGTGCTCCTGATCGCTCTCGCGGCGGGCCTGGCGGGCGTGCTGGCCTGGCTGGCGACCCGGCCGGCCGCCGACGGGCCCGCCCGGCCCGGCGCCCCGGTGCTGGAACTCCGGGCCGGTGAGCGGCTGGTGTGGCTGTCCCGGGCCTCCAACCACTGGATGCAGGTGGTCGCCGCCCTGATGGGCCTGCTCACGGCGGCGGGCCTGCTGCTCGCCGCGGCCGGGCGCACCGAGTCCGTGGACTGGGCGTCGGTGGTCCTCTTCGGCCTCGGCGCCCTCGCCCTGCTGCTCTGCTCCTCGGTCCGGGTCCGGGTGGGCGACGACGGCCTGCACGTCGGCTTCGGCCCGTTCGGCCTGCCCGCCCGGCACATCGCCCCGGAGGAGATCGCCTCCGCCCGGGTCGGCCGGCTCAACGCCCGTCAGGCCGGCGGCTGGGGCTTCCGGGTCTTCCGCGGGGGCACCAGCGTCTTCCTGCGCTCCGGCGAGTGCCTGGTGGTCCGCACCAGGCGCGGGACGGACTTCGTGATCAGCGTCGACGACGCCGAGCGCGGCGCGGCCCTGCTCAACGCACTCGTCGAACGGGCCGGCGCCCCGACCGGCTGACCCCGCCCGACGCGGCCCGCTGAGCCCCGCGCCCGACCCGCGCCCGGCCCGCCACCCCTGAGCAGCGCTCCGGTGGCGGGCCGGTCCGTCTGCCGCGAGGCTGGTGCGCGGTCGGACCGGCGCGGTCGGCCCCGGCAGGGCGGACGAGCGGACGGACGGTGGTAGGGGTGACCGGCGGCGACGGCGGTTTCCCCTCCCGCGGCGTGTGGCGCCGCCCCGGACTGCGCTGGGTGGACGTCCTGGTCGCCGCCGCCCTGGTGGCCGGGCTGTACGGGCTGCTGCGGCTCGCCCCCTCGCTCGACGCCCCGTTCCTGCCCGACCAGGCCCCCGCCACCGTCTCCACCGACCCCTCCCGGCTGCCCTTCTACGCGGTGCGCTCGCTGCTGCGGATGTTCGTCGCCCTGATCGCCTCGGTGCTGTTCACCTTCGTCTACGCGACCGCCGCGGCCCGGATGCGGCGGGCCGAGAAGGTGCTGCTGCCGGTCCTCGACATCCTCCAGTCGGTGCCGATCCTCGGCTTCCTGTCGATCACCGTCACCGCCTTCATCAACCTCTTCCCCGGCTCCACCCTCGGCCTCGAATGCGCGTCGGTCTTCGCCATCTTCACCTCGATGGCCTGGAACATGACCTTCGCGTTCTACTACTCCCTGGTCAGCCAGCCGGGCGAACTGGACGAGGCGGCCCGGGTGATGCGGCTGACCAAGTGGCAGCGGTTCTGGCGCCTGGACGTGCCCAGCGGCATGATCCCGCTGGTCTGGAACGGGATGATGAGCTTCGGCGGGGCCTGGTTCTTCCTGGCCGCCTCCGAGTCGATCAGCGTGCTCAACCACCGCTACGCGCTGCCCGGCATCGGCTCCTACGCGGCCACCGCCATCGGCAACGGCGACCTGGGCCAGGTCGGCATCGCGATCGGCGTGATGGTCGTAATGGTGATCGGCGTCAACGTGCTGTTCTGGCGGCCGATGACGGCCTGGTCCGAACGCTTCCGGGTGGAGGAGTCGGAGGCCGCCGACCGGCCGCGCAGCCTCGTCCTGGACCTGCTGCGCCGCTCCAGCCTGCCGGAGCTGGCCGCCCGCCCGCTGCGGCCGGTCGGGCTCGCGCTGGACCGGGCCACCCGGGTGTTCGGCCTCGCCGAGCACCCGCTCGCCCGGCCCGCCTCCCGGGAGCGCACCGGGGACGTGTTCTTCGCCGGGGCGGTGGCCGCCGTGGTGGTCCTCGGCGCCTGGAAGGCCTTCGACTACGTCCGCACCACCGTCGGCCTGGGCGAGTTCGGCCACGCCTTCGCGCTCGGCGCGGCCACCTTCGGACGGGTGCTGGTGCTGCTCGTGGCGGCCACCGGCGTCTGGGTGCCGGTCGGGGTGTGGATCGGCATGAACCCGAAGGTCACCCGCTTCGCCCAGCCGGTGGTGCAGGTGCTGGCCAGCTTCCCGGCGAACTTCCTGTTCCCCTTCGCCACCGCCGCGTTCGTCGCCCTCGGCATCTCGCTGAACCTCGGCTCGGTGCTGCTGATGGCGCTCGGCGCCCAGTGGTACATCCTGTTCAACGTGATCGCCGGGGCCTCCGCGATCCCCAGCGACCTGCGCGAGGCGATGACCGGCTTCCAGGTCCGGGGCGGGCTGCGCTGGCGGGCCTTCGTCCTGCCGGCGGTCTTCCCGTACTACGTCACCGGCGGCATCACCGCGGCCGGCGGCGCCTGGAACGCCTCGATCGTCGCCGAGGTGGTCGACTACGGCGCGCACCACCTGACCGCCACCGGGCTCGGCTCGTACATCGCCGACGCCACCGGCACCGGCGACTTCCCCAGGATCCTGGTCGGGGTGAGCGTGATGAGCTGCTACGTCGTCGCGCTCAACCGGCTGCTGTGGCGCCGGCTCTACCGGCTCTCCGAGACCCGCTACGCCCTCTGAGGAGACTCCGCACGATGACCGCCGCCCCCGCCCGCGCCACGATCGTCGAGGCCTCCGCCGTCACCAAGACCTTCACCACCCCGGACGGACGGGCCCTGCCGGTGCTGGACGACATCGGCCTGCACCTGGCCGAGGGCGAGATCGTCGCCCTGCTCGGCAAGTCCGGCTCCGGCAAGTCGACCCTGCTGCGCTGCCTGGCGGGGCTGATCGCGCCCTCCTCCGGGACGGTCACCTACCGGGGCACCCCGCTGCGGGCCGCCAGCCCGGGGGTGGCCATGGTGTTCCAGTCCTTCGCCCTACTGCCCTGGCTGACCGTCCAGCAGAACGTCGAACTCAGCCTCCAGGCAAGCGGGGTGGGCGAGGAGGAGCGGCGCGAGCGGGCGCTGCGGGCGATCGACCTGATCGGCCTGGACGGCTTCGAGGGCGCCTACCCCAAGGAGCTGTCCGGCGGGATGCGCCAGCGGGTCGGCTTCGCCCGGGCCCTGGTGGTCGAACCGGACGCGCTGTTCATGGACGAGCCGTTCTCCGCCCTGGACGTGCTGACCGCCGAGAACCTGCGCAACGAACTGGTCGGCCTGTGGGAGGGCCGCGGGGCCCCGGTCAAGTCCATCCTGATCGTCACCCACAACATCGAGGAGGCGGTGCTGCTGGCCGACCGGATCCTCGTGCTGTCCTCCAACCCCGGCCGGATCCGCTCCGAGCTGACCGTCGACCTGCCCCGCCCGCGCGACCGCCGCACCCCCCAGTTCGAGGCCCTGGTCGACACCGTCTACGGCATCCTCACCGGCCGCGAGGAGCAGCCCGCCACCGAACCCGCCGCCCGACCGGCCGTCACCCCGATCACCACCCCGCTGCCGCCCGCCACCGTCGGCGGGCTGGCCGGCCTGTTGGAGATCCTGCTGGCCATGGGCGGCGAGGAGGGCCTGGCCGAGATCGCCGACGAGCTCAACTTCGAGGTCGACGACCTGCTCCCGCTGGTCGACGCCGCCGTCCTGCTCGACCTCGCCGGCACCACCGACGGCCGCTTCGCCATCACGGCCGCCGGCCGCGAGTTCGCCGCCGCCGACATCCTCACCAGGAAGCAGCTGTTCGCCCGCCAGGCCGCCCGCCGGGCCCCGCTGGTGCGGGCCGTCGTCCAGTCCCTGGCCGCCACCCGGGACCACAAGCTCCGCGAGGACCTCTTCCTCGACCTGCTGCGGTCCGGCTACGACACCGCGGACGCCCGGCGCCAGTTGGAGACCGCCATCGACTGGGGCCGCTACGGCGAGCTCTACGACTACGACGCGGACGACGCCGAGTTCCGCCTCGAACCCGGCGCCGAGGCGGCGCTGTAGACCGAGGCGGCGCTGTCGGCCGAGGCGGCGCTTTCGGCCGAGGCCTCCTGGTGGACTGACGCCGCGTGGTGGAGAACCGCCAAACCACCCGATTCGGTGGTGGGTCGATCTCCGGTTGCGGGTACACCAGTTGACGGCCAACCATCGCGCTCACCAGCGAGGAGGCATCCGTGACCGACGACCGGAGTGCCGCGAACACCGTCGCATCCCCCGAGTCCCGACAACAGACCGTCCAGGACGAACGGACCATCACCTTCCTGCGCTTCGGCGTCGGCGCGATCGGCGTGCTGCTGCCACCGGCCCTGCCCCTGGGCAACTGGCTGGCGGACGAGCTCACCGGGCGGGCCACGGACGGCTTCTGGCCCGCGTCGATGAGCGCCGCCTACTACGGCGGCACCCGGAACGTCTTCGTGGGCGCCCTGTGCGCGCTCGGGGTGTTCCTGATCTGCTACCGGCTGGACCGGCGGGACGACCGGTGGAGCACGGCCGCCGGGGTGTTCGCGCTCGGCGTCGCGCTGTGTCCGACCGCGCCGTCGGACCCGACCGGGTTGCAGCGCACGGTCGGGGTGTTCCATCTGGCCTTCGCCGGGCTGCTGTTCGTGATGCTGGCGCTGTTCTGCCTGTACTCCTTCCGCAATCCGCGCTCGGCGCAGCCCGCCCGGGTGGCGACGGCGTACCTGGCGGCGGGGGTGCTGATCCTGGTCGCCCTACTGGCGGCGGTGGTGACGGGGCTGTCCGGGTTCGGCTCCGACTGGGCGGTGCGGCCGGTCTACCTGTGCGAGTGGGTGGCGACCTGGGCGTTCGGTGCGGCCTGGATCGGTGCGGCGGTGGAGCTGGCGGCCGGGCGGGACGGCCGGGCGGGGGCGCTGCCCCGGCAGGCGGTGGGGCTGGAGGCGCGCAGTCCGGAGGCGCCCCTGGCCTGAGCCCTCGTCATACCGTCACACCGGCGAACCGTTACCATGCGCACCAAGACCGGCCGCCCTGGCGCCCGGTGACGGATGCCCGAAGCAACGGGGAGCGAGAGCGTGACGGACGAGCACTACCCCTCGATCGACCTGCGGATGGACGTGCCGCACTCCGCGCGGGTCTACGACTACCTCATCGGCGGGAAGACCAACTTCGAGGCGGACCGGGCCGCCGCGCACGCCTCCGTCCAGGCCTGGCCGGCGCTGCCGACGTCCATGCGGACCACCCGCGCCTTCATGCAGCGCTCGGTGCGCCACCTCACCGAGCAGTACGGGGTGCGGCAGTTCCTGGACATCGGCACCGGCATCCCCACCTCGCCCAACGTGCACGAGATCGCCCAGGCGATCGCCCCCGAGGCCCGGGTCGGCTACGTCGACAACGACCCGATCGTGCTGACCCACGCGCGCGCCCTGATGGACAGCACGCCCCAGGGGCGCACCTGTTACGTGGACGCCGACTTCCGGAACCCGGAGTCGATCATCGAGGACCCCCGGCTGCGCGAGGTGCTCGACCTCTCGCAGCCGGTGGCGCTCTCGCTGATCGCCATCGTCCACTTCGTGCTGGACGAGGACGACCCGCAGGGCATCGTCCGCCGGTTCATGGACGCGCTGGCGCCCGGCAGCTTCCTCGCCCTCACCGTGTTCACCGGCGACACCGACCCGGTCGGGGTGGGCGGGGTCGGCCGGGAGTACAACGCCCGGGGCATCCCGCTGCAGATCCGCGACCGGGCCGAGACCGAGGCCTTCTTCGACGGCTACCGGCTGCTCGACCCGGGCGTCACCCTGGTCCACCACTGGCGGCCGGACCCGCACGCCCCGGCGGTCCGCGACCGGGACATCGCGATGTACGCGGGCGTGGCGGTCAAGGACTGAGCCCCGGAAGGGCGGGTCCGGTCAGCCGGGGACGGTGACCAGGCCCGCCTCGTAGGCCAGGATGACCAGGTGGACCCGGTCGCGGGCGTCCAGCTTGGCGAGCAGCCGGGTCATGTAGGTCTTCACCGTGGCGATGCTGAGCACCAGTTCGGCGGCGATCTCGGTGTTGGACAGGCCCCGGCCGACCAGGGTGAGGATCTCCCGCTCCCGCTCGGTGATCGCCTCCAGCCGCCGCGCGGCGGCGGCCGGTGCGGGCTTCGGCTGCTGGGCCGCGAACGCCCCGATCAGCCGCCGGGTGACGCTCGGGGCGATCAGCGCCTCCCCCGCGGCCACCACCCGCACCGCGGCGAGGATGTCGTCCAGCGCCATGTCCTTGACCAGGAAGCCGGAGGCCCCGGCGCGCAGCGCCGCGTACACGTGCTCGTCCTCGTCGAAGGTGGTCAGCACCACCACCTTCGTCGGCCCGCCCGCCGCGGTCACCCGCCGGGTCGCCTCGATGCCGTCGGTGCCCGGCATGCGGATGTCCATCACCACGACGTCCGGCCGCAGTTCGGCGGCCAGCCGGACGGCCTCGGCGCCGTCGCCCGCCTCGCCGACCACCTCGACGTCCGTCGTCTCGGTGATCACCATCTCCAACGCGGCCCGCACCAGCGGCTGGTCGTCGGCCAGCACCACCCGGATCACGCGGTCACCCCCTCGGGGAGCGGGACCGGCAGCCGGGCGGCGACCCGGAAGCCGCCGTCCGGGCGCGGCCCGGCCTCGAACTCGCCGTGCAGCAGGGCGACCCGCTCGCGCAGCCCGGCCAGGCCGAAGCCGCTGCCGGGCGCGTCGCCGTGGCCCCGGCCCCGCCCCCGGTCGGTGACCTCCACCCGGAGCTCCTCGGCCCGGCTGCGGTCGACGGTCACCAGGCACTCGGCGGCCCGCGCGTGCCGCACCACGTTGGTCACCGACTCCTGGATGATCCGGAACGCCGAGAGGTCGATCTCCGGTGGCAGCGGCCCCGGTTCGCCCGTGCGCCGCACCTCCACCCGCACCCCGGCCGCGGTGGTGGCCGCGGCCAGCCGGTCGAGGTCGGCCAGGCCCGCCGGGACGGTGTCGGACACCTCGCCGTCGGCCTGGCGCAGCGCGACCAGCATCCGGCGCAGCGCGGCGAGGGTCTCCCGGCCGGCCGCCTCGATCTCGCCCAGGGCCTGCTTGGCCCGCTCCGGCCGGCGGTCGATCACCCGGCGGGCCGCACCGGCCTGGAGGGCCACGATGCCCATGCTGTGCGCGACGGTGTCGTGCATCTCCCGGGCGATCCGCAGCCGTTCGGCGGTCACCGCCTCGGCGGCCACCCGGCTGCTCAGGGTCTCGGCGTGCTCCCGGTTCTGCCGCACCGAGCGCCCGGCCAGCCAGGCGACCAGGGCGAGCAGCGCGGCGCCGTCCGCCTCGCCGATGTGGGTGCCGGTGAAGATGCCGACGGTGTTGCCGTGGACCAGGCCCATGTGCAGCACCAGGAAGACCGCCGCCAGTGCGAAGGCGGCGCGCGAACTGCGGCGCGGGCAGCGGGCGGTGATCAGGAACAGCGCGACGTACACCGCCAGCAGTGCGGCCGGGGAGACCTGGACCTGGGCCGAGAAGCCGTCGGTCTCCATCCAGGTGGCGAACAGCAGCAGGGCGACCGAGAGCACCGGCAGCCGACGCACCAGCGCCGCGCCGAGGAAGGCCACCGCCGTGTCGCCCAGGGTGAAGGCCAGGCCGCCGTGCAGGGCGGCGCCCCGATGCAGCCGGGCGGTGCCGCCGAGCAGCACGGCGGGGTAGGCGGCGGCCACGCACCAGGCGAGGGCGACCCAGGCCTCGGGCGGGACGCGCCGCAGCAGCGGGGGCGTCGGTGTGGTGGGCATGGCCCAAGATCGTAACGACGGGTGCGGGCGCCGTCATCCAGCCCTGGTTGTACGACCGGGGCCGACCTGCGGTGTCGACGCCGGTCCGATGCGGCCGCGGGGGCTCCCCCGGCATCGTGGTGGCCATGATCGAAGTCACCGAGCTGACCAAGCGCTACGGCCGCCGCACGGCCGTCGACCAGTTGACCTTCACCGTGTGCCCCGGCCACGTCACCGGCTTCCTCGGCCCCAACGGCGCCGGCAAGTCCACCACCCTGCGGATGGTGCTGGGCCTGAACGCCCCCACCTCCGGCACCGCCACCGTGGGCGGCCGGGACTTCCGCGGCCTGCCGCGCGGCCTGCGCGAGGTCGGCGCCCTGCTCGACGCCGGCGACGTGCACGGCGGCCGCACCGGCGGCGCCCACCTGCGGGCCCTCGCCCGCAGCAACGCGATCCCGCGCCGCCGGGTGGACGAGGTGCTCGCCGAGGTCGGCCTCGCCGACGCCGCCGGGCGCCGGATCGGCGGCTACTCACTGGGCATGAAGCAGCGCCTGGGCATCGCCGGGGCCCTGCTCGGCGACCCGCCCGTACTGCTCTTCGACGAGCCGCTGAACGGCCTCGACCCCGAGGGCGTGCTCTGGGTGCGCGGCCTGTTCCGCCGCCTCGCGGACGAGGGCCGCACCGTCTTCGTCTCCAGCCACATGATGGCCGAGATGGAGCACACCGCCGACCGGCTGGTGGTGATCGGCCGCGGCCGGCTGATCGCCGACGAGAGCCTCGGCGCGTTCGCCGCCCGGGCCGGCCGCGCCACCGTCCGTGTCCGCGCCGCGGAACCCGAGCGGCTGGCGGCCCTGCTGCGGGCCGCCGGCGCCACCGTCCGCCCCGAGCCGGACGGCAGCCTCGACGTGACCGGGCTGGGCGTCGAACGGATCGGTGAACTCGCCCTGGAGCAAGGCCTGCTGCTGTACGGCCTGACCGAACGCGGCGCCTCCCTGGAGGAGGCCTTCATGGAACTGACCGCCGACAGCGTCGAGTACCTCGCCGGAGAGAACCGATGAACGCCCCCATGAGCACCCCCCTGCGCTCCTCGACCCCCGTACGCCGCGCCCGTTTCGGCGACCTGCTCGCTGCCGAGTGGCTCAAGTTCTGGTCACTGCGCTCGATCCCCTGGGTGCTCGCGGTCGGCGCGCTGCTCATCCTCGCCGCCAACCTCAAGTCCGCCCAGTACACCCACGACCACTACACGCCCGGCGACGGCGACCCGGCGGTGATGAAGCAGGAAGCCCTGAACGTCTCCTTCATCACCGGCTCCGCCGACGTCGTGATGCTGCTCGCCGGCGGCCTCGGCGCGATCGTCATCGCGGGCGAGTACGCGACCGGCCTGATCCGCACCACGCTGGCCGCCGTCCCCGACCGCCGGGCCGTCCTGCTCGCCAAGGCGGGCGTGCTGACGGCCGTTCTGCTCGGCTTCGGCGTGCTCACCGCGGGTCTGTCCTTCGCCCTCACCCAGGCGATCCTGGCCGACCGGGGCATCGGGCAGTCGATCGGCGACCCGACCGCCTTCCGGTACGTGGCGGCGGCCGCGCTGTTCGCCCCGGTCTGCGGACTGGTCGGGCTCTGCCTCGGCACCCTGATCCGGCACAGCGCGGGCGCGGCGGTGGGCACCATCGCGGTGCTGTTCTTCCTGCCCTCCGTCGTCACCGAGCGCTACCGGTGGAGCGCCGACCTCCTGCACGCCCTGCCCTTCCCGGCCTGGCAGCGCCTCGCCCGCACCACCCTGGCCGGGATGCGCCCGACCGACTACCCGGCCACCGTGGCCGGCTCCTGGACCAGCTACGCGGTGTGGGCGCTGGCCTCGGTGCTCATCGCGGTGGCGGTGATCCGGCGCCGCGACCACTGACGGGGCCGCGACCACTGGCGGAGCCGTCACCACTGACGGGCCCTGCGCTCTCCCGCCGGCTCGCCCACTCCTCGGCGAGGGCGACCAGCAGCGCCGCCAGGACCAGCCCGGCCGCGACCGTGACGCCCAGTTGGAAGGCCAGCGCCCAGTCCGGGCGGCGTCCCCCGGCGTGGGCGAAGAAGACCGAGCCGACGACCGCGATGCCGACCGCCGAGCCGACCCGCTGGGCGGTCTGCAGCACACCGCCGGCGCTGCCCGCCCGGGTCAGCGGGACGTGCTGGAGGGTGAGGGTCTGGTTCGGGGCGATCACCAGGCCGCTCCCCGCACCGGCCACCAGCAGTGGGCCGAGCGTCGTCCAGCCCACCAGCGGCCCGTCCCACAGCTGCACCGCCAAGGCCGAGGCCAGCAGGCCGCCCAGCACCAGCAGCAGCCCCGCCACCACCAGCCGGCGTCCGTACCGGCTCACCAGCCGCCCGCCCACCGCGGCCGCCACGCCCGAACCGACCGCGAAGGGGGTGATCGCCAGACCGGCCGTCAGGGCCGAGTAGTGGTGCCCGGCCTGGAGGTAGAGCGTGAAGATGAAGAAGATCGCGGTGAACCCGGCGAAGTACACCAGCGACAGCAGCACCCCCGCCGCGTACGGCCGCACCGCGAACAGCGCCATGCTGACCAGCGGTTCGCGCCGCCGCCCGTCCGGCCGCTCCCGCGCGTAGTGGCGCTCCCAGCCGACGAAGGCCGTCAGCAGCACCGCCGCCAGCGGCAGCAGCAGCCAGCGGGCCGGGCTGTGCCACTGCTGCTCCTGGACGAAGGGCAGCAGCAGGGCGACCGTCCCCGCGCCGAGCAGCAGCACCCCGACCGGGTCGAAGTCCCGCTGCCCGGCCCGCTCGCCGGCCGGGCGGGGCGGCGGCAGCAGCCGGTAGGCGACCGGCAGGGCGACCAGGCCGATCGGCAGGTTGACCAGGAACACCCAGCGCCAGCCGTCCTGCGGGCCGAACGCGTGGATCAACAGCCCGCCCAGCAGCGGTCCGACGGCGGTGGACAGCCCGATCGTCGCGCCCAGCGCGCCGAAGGCCCGGCCGCGTTCGGCGCCCTGGAACAGGGTCTGGATGAAGCCGGACACCTGCGGCACCAGGACCCCGCCGGCCGCGCCCTGGAACAGCCGGGCCAGCACCAGCCACTCCTGGTCCTGGGCCGCGCCGGCCAGCGCGCTGGCCGCGGTGAACAGGGCGAGCCCGGTGAGGAAGACCGCCCGCCGACTGCGGGCGTCGCCGAGCCGCCCGGCGGGGACGAGCACCAGGCCGAAGGCCAGCGCGTAGCCGCTGAGCACCCACTGCAGGCCGCTGTCGGACATGTGCAGTCCGGCCCGGACGGTGGGCAGGGCGACGTTCACGATGCTGACGTCCAGCAGGGTCATGAACCCGGCGACCAGGCAGACCGTCAGCGCCCGCCAGCGCCGCGCCTCCGCCCGCCCGCCGACGGCGGAGGCGCCGGGCGGCTGCGGGCGCGGGGGCTCCGCGTCGCGGGAG
Source organism: Kitasatospora sp. NPDC059088 (assembly GCF_042738155.1). Taxonomy (NCBI): domain Bacteria; kingdom Bacillati; phylum Actinomycetota; class Actinomycetes; order Kitasatosporales; family Streptomycetaceae; genus Kitasatospora; species Kitasatospora sp. NPDC059088. The sequence continues at coordinate 120,005 of NZ_JBHYGR010000010.1, forward strand.
GGTGGGGCGGTCATGGGAGCCTCTTCCCGGTGTCCGGGGACTGGTGCCGGCTCTGCTCCGGCTCATCCTCACCTGCACCGGACCCCGCCGCCACCCGAACCCCGTCCGGCCCCGGGCGCGCGGGTTGCTCACCCGAACGGACGAACCGGATCGCGACCGGCCCCGAGCCGCCCGAGGCTGGCGGCATGACTGTCGCCACCGAGACCCAGCCCTCCGCCCCGCCGGTGCTCGACGTACGGCAGCGGAACGTCGTCTTCGCCACCATCGTGCTCGGCATGCTGCTGGCCGCCCTCGACCAGACCATCGTCGGCACCGCGCTGCCCACCATCGTCTCGGACCTCGGCGGCGCCGCCCACATGTCCTGGGTGGTCACCTCCTACCTGCTGGCCGAGACGGTGGCCACCGTGCTGGCGGGCAAGTTCGGCGACCTGTACGGGCGCAAGCTGATCTTCCAGGTCTCGGCGATCGTCTTCGTCGGCGGCTCGTTCCTGTGCGGCCTGTCCACCAACATGACCCTGCTGATCGCCTGGCGGGCCGTGCAGGGCATCGGCGCGGGCGGGCTGATGGTCACCGCCATGGCACTGATCGCGGACGTCATCCCGCTGCGCGAGCGCGGCAAGTACCAGGGCGCGATCGGCGCGGTGTTCGGCCTGGCCACCGTCATCGGGCCGCTGCTGGGCGGGCTGTTCACCGACCACCTGTCCTGGCGCTGGGCGTTCTACGTGAACGTGCCGATCGCCGTCGTCGTGGTGATCGCGGCCGCCCGGACCATCCCCTCGGTGCGCTCGGCGGTGCGGCCGGTGATCGACTACCTGGGCATCGCCCTGGTCTCGGTCGGCGCCAGCGCCCTGATCCTGGCGACCAGTTGGGGCGGCAACCAGTACGCCTGGGGCTCCGGGGTGATCATCGCCCTGTTCGTCGGCGGCGCGGTCGCACTCGGACTGTTCTGCTGGACGGAGACCCGGGCCGTCGAACCGATGCTGCCGATGCGGCTGTTCCGCAACCCGGTGTTCGCGGTCTGCTCGGTGCTCAGCTTCATCGTCGGCTTCGCGATGCTCGGCGCGCTGACCTTCCTGCCGACCTTCCTCCAGTACGTGGACGGCGACTCGGCGACCGTCTCCGGCGTGCGGATGCTGCCGATGGTGATCGGCCTGCTGATCGCCTCGATCGCCAGCGGCAACGTGGTCAGCAAGACCGGCAAGTACCGGCTGTTCCCGATCGCCGGCACCCTGGTCATGGCCGTCGGCCTCTACCTGCTGTCCCGGCTCGAACCCGGCACCGGCACCGCACTGGCCTCCCTCTACATGTTCGTGCTCGGCGTCGGCATCGGGCTGAGCATGCAGGTGCTGACCATCGCCGTGCAGAACACCGTCGACTACGCCGACCTCGGCACCGCCACCTCCGGGGTGACCTTCTTCCGCACCATCGGCAGCTCCTTCGGCACCGCCGTGTTCGGCACCATCTACGCCAACGGCCTCAAGACCGAACTCGCCGAGGGCGTCGCCGCCTCCGCCCGGCTCACCGGCGCCGACCCGGCCGTCCTGGTGCACGCCGCGGAGAGCCCGCAGGGCCTGCACAAACTGCCCGCCGCACAGGCCGCGCCGATCATCCAGTCGTACTCGGACGCCCTGCACACCGTGTACCTGTGGACCATCCCGGTGGCCGTGGTCGGCTTCGTGGTCGCGCTGTTCCTCAAGCAGGTGCAGCTGCGCGACACCACCCGGGCCGGCTCCACCGACATGGGCGAGGGCTTCGCCCAACCCACCACCAGCGACTCCGACCCGCACCTGGAGTACGCCGTCTGCAAGATCGTGCGCGACATCGACCTGGACACCGTACGGACCATCGTCGGCGACGCCGACACCCGCGTCGACCTCGCCGGCGCCTGGGCCCTGATGGAGGTGGCCGGCCACACCAAGGCCCTCGGCCACGCCTCCCTCGACCTCATCGCCACCCGCAAGAAGCTGCCGCCCGAGGTCCTCGAACCGGTCTTCGACCGGATGGCCGCCGAGGGCTACCTCACCCGCGACGGCGACCGCCTCACCCACACCGAGGCCGGCACCCAGGAGGTCCGCTCCCTCGCCCGCGCCTGGTCCGGCTGGCTCAACGCCCGCCTCGACGCCGACGCCGGCCGCCCCCGCAGCCCCCAACTCCGCACCGCCGCCGACGCCATCGCCTGGCGCCTCCTCACCGAGGACCTCGCCAACGGCCTCCCGGCCACCGCCCGCCGCAAGAACGGCGCCAAGGTCTGACGGCCCGCCGGCACCCCGCGAGCATCGAGGAAGGTACGGCTCAGGGCGCGAAGAATGCGCTTTCTCGCCCCCTCCCCCAGGCCCGAGGATGAGCAGCGAATCAGCCTGCCGGGAGGAAGAACCGTGTCCGCTGCGCCGCCCGCCCCGCCGTCCGCCGACTCCCCCGTCGAGCCGGGCCTGCTGCCGCTCACCGCCGAGGTCCGGCCCGAGGGCCTGGCCGTCGGAGGCGTCCTGCTGGAGCAGATCGCCCGCCAGCACGGCACCCCGCTCTTCGTCTACGACGAGGAGCACCTGCGCAGCCGCTGCCGGGAGGCGGTGGCCGCCTTCGGCCCGGGCAACGTGGCCTACGCCTCCAAGGCCTTCCTCTGCACGGCCATGGCCCGGCTGGTCGCCGACGAGGGCCTGCTGCTGGACGTCGCCTCCGGCGGCGAGCTGCGCACCGCCCTGTACGCCGGGGTGGAGCCGGACCGCATCGTCCTGCACGGCAACAACAAGGACGACGGCGAGCTGCGCACCGCGATGACCGCCGGACTGCACCACATCGTGGTGGACAGCTTCGACGAACTGGAGCGGATCGAGCGGCTGCACCACGTGGAGGGCCTGCCGCCCGCCCGGATCCGGCTGCGGGTGGCGCCCGGCGTCGCGGCCGGCGCCCACGAGGCGATCCGCACCGGCGGCCACGACTCCAAGTTCGGCTTCGGCCTCGCCGACGGCGCCGCCGCGGCCGCCGTGCGCCGGGCCGCGGCCGCCTCGGCCGTCCGGCTGGAGGGCGTGCACGCCCACGTCGGCTCCCAGGTCCTCGACCCGGCCGAACTGGCCGACGGGGCCGCCGCGGTGGCCCGCTTCGCGGTGGACAGCGCGGTCGCCGGACTGACCGTGGGCGGCGGCCTCGGCGTCGCCTACGTGGGCGGGCAGAGCGCCCCGTCCTTCGCCGTCTGGGCGGCGCGGGTGCGCGCGGCGGTGCGCGGCGCGGGCTGGACGGGCGAGGTCGGCGTGGAGCCGGGCCGCTCGATAGCCGCCCGGGCCGGGCTGACCCTGTACCGGGTCGGCACCGTCAAGCGGATCCCGGACGTACGGACGTACGTCAGCGTGGACGGCGGCATGAGCGACAACCTGCGGCCCGCGCTGTACGGCGCCGGCTACGAGGCCTTCCTGCCGCGCTGCCCCGAGGCGCACCGCCCGTACCGGGCCCGGCTGGTCGGCAAGCACTGCGAGAGCGGCGACGTGATCATCGACGACGCGGCCCTGCCGGCCGACCTGCGGGTCGGCGACCTGCTCGCCACCCCGGTCACCGGCGCCTACGGCTACGCGATGGCCTCCAACTACAACAAACTGCCGCGGCCCGCCGTGGTCTTCGTCCGCGACGGCCGGGCCCGGCTGGTGGTGCGCCGGGAGACCGAGTACGACCTGCTGCGCCTCGACGTCGCGGGCGACGGCAGCACTACGCGGCCGGCCCCGGAACCGGCGAACGCCCAGCGGGGCGCCTGAGCCCCGGGGTTCCGGGGAGGGCCCGGGAGACGGACCCTAGTCTGGGCCGATGCTGAACAGCGCCCGCCTGCTCGTCCTGCTGGAGATCGCCCGCCGCGGCACCATCGTGGCCGCGGCGCAGGCGCTGCACCTCAGCCCGTCCGCCGTCTCGCACCAACTCGCGCGCCTGGAGCAGGAGCTGGGGGTCGCGCTGGTGGAGCGGGCGCCGCAGTCGCTGCGGCTGACGGCGGCGGGGGCCCGGCTGGCCGAGCACGCCCAGGCGATCGCCGACCTGATGGCCGTCGCCCGGGACGACCTGCGGGCGCACGCGGAGGCGACGGCCGGGGTGCTGCGGGTCGGCTTCTTCGTCTCGGCCGGGCTGGACCTGCTGCCCCGGGCGCTGTCCGGCTTCGCGGCCCGGTACCCGCGGGTGGAGCTGGAGCTGGTGACGGGCCAGCCGCACGAGCTGGTGCCCGACCTGGAGGCGGGCCGGCTGGACGCGGCCGTGGTCTTCGAGCACCCGCTGGACCCGTGGTGCCGGGAGGCGGCGGTGCGGGTGCGGATGTTCTTCGCCGAGCCGCAGTTGGTCGTGCTGCCGCCCCGGCACCGGCTGGGGCGGCGCCCGGTGGTGCGGCTGGCGGAGCTGGCGGACGAGAGCTGGATCGGCACCCACGGCGGCGGCATCGGCGAGCCGGTGCTCGAACGCGCCTGCGCGGCCGAGGGGTTCCGCCCCCGGGTGCGCTGCCGCAGCGACCACTACCAGGTCACCGTCAACCTCGCCCGGGCCGGGATGGGCGTGGCGCTGATCCCCGCGCTCGGCCTGGCCGATGACACCGACGGGGTGCACGTCTGCCGACTGGACCACCCCCGGTTGCACCGCCGGATCGGGGTGGCCACCCGGGCCACCAACCGCAACCCGGTGCTGCACGCCTTCCTCGCCGAACTCGACGCCGCCGCAGCGGAGATCGGTTCGCTGCTGGAACGGCGCTGGGCGGGCTGAGCGCCTCCGGCGCCCTGCGCCGGGAGCTGCCGGTGTGTCATGCTTGCGCCGCCAGAATCCATTTCAGCTGATTGGACTCCGATGACCCGCCGGATATCCGCCCTCCTGATCACCGCCGCCGCCCTGCTGTCCCTCGCGGCCGCCTACGGCCAGCAGTCCGCGCCCCGCGCCGCCACCGTCGCCGAGGCTCCCGCCAGCACCGCCGGCGGCCACACCGCCGAGCGCTCCGAGCACCACTGACCGACGGCAGGCCCCCGGGCGGGACGGGCTCGCCGGGCTACGACGTCTCAGCGGACCCGGAGCACCTCACCCGCCCGGGCCCCGGTCGGCCGCCCCCCGCGCACCGCGACCCGCCCGGCCACCAGCACCGTCTCCACGCCCTCCGGCGGCAGCAGCGGCCGTGCGAAGGTCGCCCGGTCCAGCACGGCCGCCGGGTCCAGCACGACCAGGTCCGCCACCGCGCCGTCCCGCAGCACCCCGCGCCCGTCCAGGCGGAAGCGCGCGGCGGGCAGTCCGGTCATCTTGTGCACCGCGAGCTCCAGCGGCAGCAGCCCCTGGCTCCGCCCGTAGTGGCCGAGCACCCGGGCGAAGCTGCCCGCCCACCGCGGGTGCGGGCGGCCGGGTTTGGGCACCCCGTCCGAGCCGATCATCGACAGCGGGCTGGCCAGCACCCGGCGGACGTCGTCCTCGCGCATCGAGTGGCTGATGATGGTCACCTCGCCCCGCCCCTCCAGCAGCAGTTCGCAGACGTAGTCCACCGGGTCCGCGCCGCGCTCGGCCGCCAGTTCGGCGATCCGCCGCCCCTCGGCGGAGCGGCGGGCTGGGGCGGCGGCGACCGAGATCAGGTCCCAGCCGCCGTTGCCGACGGTGTTCTCCCAGCCCTCCACCCCGTGCACGAGGTCCGCCCGGATCCGCTCCCGCACCTCGGGGCCGCCCAGCCGGGCCAGCAGGGCGGCGGGCCCGCCCTCGCTCACCCACGGCGGCAGCATCGCGGACAGCACGGTGCTGCCCGCGGTGTACGGGTAGACGTCGCAGAGCACGTCCACGCCCTCGGCGCGGGCCCGGTCCAGCCTGGCCAGGGTCCGGACGGTGGCGCCCCAGGCGTGCCGGCCGGCGGTCTTGTGGTGGGAGACCTGCAACGCGGCGCCGGAGCGCGCGGCGATCTCCAGGGCCTCCTCCAGCGCCTTCTCCACCTGGGACATCTCGTCCCGCAGGTGGGTCACGTACGGCTTGCCGTGGCGCGCGGCGACCGAAGCCAGGGCGACGAGCTCCTCGGTGCCGGCGTAGCCCCCGGGCGGGTAGATCAGACCGGTGGAGAACCCGGCGGCGCCCTGGCCGAGCGAGCGGTCGAGCAGGTCGCACATCGCGGCCAGTTCCCCGGGGGTCGGCGGGCGGTCCGCGAAGCCCATCACCCCGGCCCGCAGGGTCCCGTGGCCGACCAGCGAGGCCAGGTGGGTGCGCCGCAGACCGGGCCGCTGCCCGGCGGCGAAACCGGCGAAGTCCCGGGCCGGGCGCACCGGCCCGAGGCCGAAGGTGACCCGCAGGTGCTCGGCGAGGGCGGGCAGCCGAGCGGGCAGCGCGGGGAACAGGCTGCTGCCGCAGTTCCCGGCGATCTCGGTGGTCACGCCCTGGAGCAGCGGGGCCAGCCGTAGCTCCTCGGTGCCGTGGTCCGCGCCGTCGAAGGTGGCGGTGAGGGCGTCGGAGTGGGTGTGGACGTCGATGAAGCCGGGGGTGACGACCCGCCCGGTGACGTCCACCACCTCGGCCGCGTCCACCGCCCCGGCCCCCGGCGCCAGCACCGCCACCCGGTCGCCGACGACCGCCACGTCCGCCCGCCGGGCGGCAGCCCCGGTGCCGTCCACCAGGCTGCCGCCGCGCAGCAGCAGGTCGATCCGGCCGGACGGGGCACAGCGGTGCATCGGCGACTCCCTCGGGCCCCACGAGCGGTGGCGGTGGCGGTGGCGGTGTGCGCCGATGCTGACAGCCGGGCCGGTCGAACGGAAGATGCTGCAGCCATTCGCGCCTCAGCAACCACTTTCGTACCGCTGGCCCGTCGCCCGTTCCAGCCGCCCCGCCAGAGGGCCGGGGAGGCGTTGGTGGCGTCCAGCACCGTGCGCAGTGCGCAGTGCGCGGGCCAGGGGCACGCCACGGCGCCCTAGGGTCCGTCTTCAAACTCCCGTCGTCCGCCCGGAGGGCGGGCGGGGCGGCGTTGGGGTGCGTGCATCGCAAGGCGGAGGAGGGAGCCCAA